>JARYLT010000074.1 GCA_029907515.1 Spirochaetota bacterium
TAGGAGTACCCATAGACCATCATGATTATTTTGTGCAGTTGGGGAAGACGTTTGCTGAGAGGGTAGCAAAGTTTATGCGGTATGAGGAGTATTACCGGAAAAAATATTCGTATGTAGTGGATTGGGTATAAAAAAATTGGTATAAACAAGAAAAGGTAAAAAATGGAAAAAGGGTCAAACCAACAGGTTACGACTAAAAGGGGTCAGAGCCACAAGGAACGTTAGATAAGACGTTTACAGATAAGGTGAACGGATTCTTACGGTATAAGGAATACTATCTAAAGAAGCACTCCAAAATACTTGAGTGGGTGTGAAAAAAATAGGGGTCAGAGCATCACTAATACCATCACTGAATCAGACGCTTGACGGTTTCAGCGTCAAGATGATGCAGATGCTGAGTATTCTTGATGTTACGTGGTATCAGCGAATTAATTTCATCAATTTTATCTTTAAGTTGAACATTGCGTGCAAGGTCAGAAGCAACGATATTCTCAAATTCAACTTGGAGCCGTTGCAAACCTGTGATACTGTCAGCAACAAGATTCTTTAATTGATCTTGTTT
This sequence comes from Spirochaetota bacterium, assembly GCA_029907515.1. Lineage (GTDB taxonomy): Bacteria > Spirochaetota > UBA4802 > UBA4802 > UB4802 > UBA4802. The sequence continues at coordinate 563 of JARYLT010000074.1, forward strand.
ATGGGTCAGGGTATTTTCATCGTAACTATCACCAAGAAATTCTTTTAAAACAGACCTGTTATTATATTGCGTTGCTTCAATAATGTTCGGTGCATTGGTACCACCTGCTTTTTTGTCATCTAAAAGCATACGAATACCGTCATCAATAACCTGATAGCGTGAAAGTGTTGTCTGAATATCTTTAATCTGATTATGAATTTCATCCAGACGCGCCATTACTCTGTGTTCAATGTTGATTTTATCGCTGGTTACTTTGTTTTTATTTCCCGATTTGTGTTCATCAACATTTATAGTGCTTTTAAGCTGATGTGCGGACTGTAAAATAGCATCAATACTGACTTTCATATAACCCTCCCTGATTGCAAACTCCCTATGATTTAACATATTCCGTATCATGGAATTTTGTCAACAGTAAAATATAATGTGACATAAAAAAATCCTATTATAGTTATCGGTACATGAAAAAAAATTATAAATTAAAAAAAATTTTTAAAGTTTTTACAACTCAAGCGTTTTAATAAGTAGGGCGATAGTAACCGTTATCAAAATTTTGCTACGGAAGGAATAACTATGCAGACAAAATGTGAATTGCCAGTTCAGCGTTGTATTAATGGCGAATCAATTGATGATTTGAGTGATGCAGAGCTTTTAGCTATTTTACTTGGTACAGGAGTAAAGGGAAGGGATGTTATGGAATGTGCCTTTGGGCTTATTCAGCATTTTGGGGGTGTAAGTGGTATTTATCATGCGGGTATTCGGGAGATAGCTGCTATTAATGGAATGGGTATTGTAAAAGCGGTGAGGGTTAAAGCTGCTATGGAGCTTGGCAAACGTTTGATAGCACCACGCAATTACGACGAATCAATTGACTCACCGCGTATCGTGTGGGAATGTTTGGTGGGCGATATTGCTTGCAGCAGGCAGGAGGAATTCTGGGTCATGATACTTGACAGTAAAAACAGGCTTATAAAAAAATCAAGGGTATCAATTGGGACAATTTCAGAGGCGCTTGTCCATCCCCGTGAGGTGTTCAGGGATGCAATTCGTGAGGCAGCATCATCAATTATTATTGCGCATAATCATCCTTCAGGTGTGCTCAAGCCTTCGGTCAATGATATTGAGATAACAAAACGGGTGGCACAGGCTGGTGCTATTGTTGGCATACAGCTACTTGATCATGTCATTGTTACCGATAACGATTATTTGAGCCTTAGGGAAACTGATGAAACGTTGTTTACGCAGTAAAGATATGATTTGATGCTAAGTATTTCTCAAAATTTCTATCCAACGATTTAATCTGAAAATTTATGTATTGGGGTCAGAGCCTTTTAACGTCGATGACAGGATAAAAAATTCCCTTGAAAAAAATCATTCTGCATTATAAGTTTGGATTGCAATTGACATGGGGTCAGAGCATACAATATCTATGTTCACAGTCATGCGTTTTAAAGTTATAAAGTATACTATTTATGATTCATTTTGTTAATCTAATGGTTGCTTCACAATAAAGGGTCAGAGCAAAATGATTGAAAATACACAAATTTTGTCATAGGGGGCCATAACGTTATGAAACGAACTTTTATAGTTCAGGTTCTGCTTTTTATAATAATCACGATTAATTCTATTTATGCAATAGATTTCAAACCAGGTAGCTGGGTTATTGTTAATGTTCCTGCTTTAGAAAATTCTACAAAAACTGTACCAGTTAAACTATATATTCCCAAAGATTATTCCAAAAACAGCCGCACAATTATTGCTCTGCATGATTATGATGGTTCTATGAACAGCTGGCAAAATAATACAAATATTGCTTACTATGCCAATATGTACAATATGGTTATTGTATGTCCCAACATGCCTAAAACAGTGTATGAATCCCAGTTTTTTGATGAAACAACAGTAAAATGGAATGAGATGCCCGCAGCCTTATGGATTGGGACCATATTAATTCCTTATCTTAAAAATACCGTAGGCTTAAAAATTGATAAAAACTCTCTGGGTGTATGTGGATTTTCTATCGGAGCACGCGGGGCACTTCGCATAGGGGAAATGTACAGTGACACTGTTGGTGCCATTGCCTGTCTTTCGGGGTATTATGATATGCTGGCTCATGTTAAAAATAACATGTTTGTGGCGGTGTATGGAAGATATAATGATAATCCTCAGCGCTGGGCTGCTATTGACAATGCAATTGATGATGCAAAAAATTTAAAAAATGTTGCAGTATTTTTAGCTCATGGCAATAAGGATTCACGTGTGCCAATGGAACAGAGCTTTATGCTGGCGGTAAAATTGAAACAGTTGCAGAAGGAACAAAAAAGTGGATACAATTTTACCTTTGTCGAAAAAAAATATAAAATGCATGACTGGAATTTCTGTCAGTCAGTATTGCCTGAGATGATGGCGTTTTTTAATGAAAACCTGAAATAGATAACGGGTTTATTGTTTAGTTACTGGTATACGGGCAAAGACATTTTAATACTTATGAACCTGAAATAATGTGTATATGAAACGATTTTTTACAATAGCTTTAGTACTGATAATTTTTGCTTGCAACGGATCCGCAAAAAAAAGTATCCGTACAGGCCCACTTATTTGTACGGTGCATGGTATTCATAATTGCTATGATAAGAGTGAAATTGCACAGTGCATTGGTGTTGATGAAAAATCAATAGATAATTATTATATCTTCTCTGAATCAGGTAGTGGCGATAGTTCTACAAATGAATCAAAGCTTAAATCACTGGTGTGTGATAAGATTGTTGATGAAGTTATGCTCCGTATACAGATGATTTATTCCAGTAAGCAGTTCCAGCGATGGCAATTTACTGACATGTCCCTGCCAGTTATTTTCAGGACATTTGTAAAAAAAGAAAATCAACAGGAAATGGTTGTCATTGGATTTGTCAAAAAGGATGACCTGTCCCCTAAGGCTATTATATATTACCTGCCGTTAGAATATAAAATGGATATTATTGGAAGAGAAAAAAATAATGATAAACCGCAGCCTGAATGGTAAAAATAAGCTTGACAAAAAATGAGTGAACGCTTGTTCTATATTTTATTTTTAAGGGAGAAAACATATATTATGCTGACATTAGGAATGGATATTGGTTCCATAACCACAAAAGCGGTTGTTCTGGATAATAAAAGTATTATTGGCAGTAAAATCATATTTACTGGATTTAATGCGGCAAAAGCTGGTGAAAAAGTAACACAGGAGTTATTAGCTGAGCTTGGCTTATCGCTGGATAAAATAGAAAAGATTGTTGCTACCGGATATGGCCGAAAAAGTGTTGTATTTGCACATAATAATATAACCGAGATAACCTGCCATGCAAAAGGTGCTCACTTTCTGGATAATTCTATACGTTCAATCATTGATATTGGAGGCCAGGACAGCAAGGTAATCGTTATTGACGAACAGGGTAAGGTGAAAGATTTTGCTATGAACGATAAATGTGCTGCAGGGACAGGGCGTTTTCTTGAAGTAATGGCTCGGGCTCTTGAAGTGGATCTGGATGAATTTGGGGAACTATCGCTTAAAGCTAATAATCCTGCTAAAATAAGCAGCCTGTGTACTGTATTTGCCGAATCCGAGGTCATATCACTCATAGCAAAAGGCGAAACACGTGATAATATCATTGCTGGCATCCATCAATCAATAGCATCGAGAATTATGGCTATGGCTAACCGTGTAGGAATAACAAACCCCGTTATGATGACGGGTGGTGTGGCAAAAAATATTGGCGTTGTTAAAGCTATAGAAAAACTTTTAGATTCACCGGTTAAAGTTTCAGATAATGCACAGATAATAGGGGCACTGGGTGCAGCACTTTTAGCAGCAGAAAATTAATTTACTTTTTTCTTTTTATAAAAAGTTTTTCCCAGTATTCAATTTCTTCGCTGCTTAATGTGGGATTTTCTTCTTTTTCTGGAGTTTGTGCCACGGTGTAATCTTCTATGGTCTGATTTATAAAATCTGCAAAGTCTTCGCTTTTCATGGTGCGTGTTTTAAATCGGCTAACAAAATCAATAATATCTTTGTCGCTGGTAACCACTGTTGTGTTACGTGGCTGGGTATCTTTTCGTATGAATTCTTTTATTAAAAAATCTGCTGAATAGTGTAATGAGTAATAAACGTCAATATTGGCCACTTTCTCACTGCTTATTGGTATTTCGACATTCTTCTGACCATCAAAAACAACACGTATACGTTTTCCGGTAAGCCTGGCAAAAGTCTTTAAAATATCTAAAAGTTCTTTACGTGCTTCAGTAAGGTTATCCTGAAGCATCAGTTCTTCTAAATGGGGAAATTTGTATATTAAATTGTAGCCATCAATGAGGTAGGTCATGGCAATGTACCTTTTTGTCAGATACTATCGCATTCGTAATGTATGATGCTGTCTTTTAATTTTGTTACCATATTAAGTAAATACAAGCACTTTTTATAGGTGATTACTAAATATTTTCACTATTTAATTCCTGAAATTAAAATTTTAACAATATGTTCATAATGTATAGGTTTAATACATTTGGTCACAGTATAAATGGTATAACATTGATTACGCATACCTATAATCAATTTTTTTGTACAATTTTTATAGTGATTAATTATGCTATCTATATTAACAGGTATGTTAGCAGTGCTGACTATCATTGTATGAATACTCTCTTTTTAGACCTATTCAGCTACTGTTTTATTTTATACATGTATATTCGTATACTATCACCCCGCTGGGATTTGACGCTATGTTATCTACATTTCTACAAAAATGACATCCCTACGGAATTGTAAAAAACAACTGCTTTGATTAAAAAATATATCAAACGTACTATAACCGTAACGCCATTAGCGGTGCTATTTTTGTAGCATGATGTTCTTTCACATAGTATTAAACCCCTTAGGGGTGAGATTGTTACTTGATTCATAAAAAATCTATTCTGATTATATTTAAATCATTTTATATAATATTACTTCAAGTATCATTTTGGTCATCCTAACGTTTACTTTTTGAAATGCCATTGTAAAGAAGATCTTTTTGCATTTATGTTTTGCATGGGGGTTCAGGAATAACTAATAGAATATTTTACTATGTGCAATTATTTTTATTGACTGTTGTTCAGTTTTATATATAAAAGCATAAGTATGTATATGATTAAGAAATAAAAATCCGAAACATAAATAGATAATTAATTTTAAGGGAATAAAAGCATATATGAATGAAAAAAAATACAATTTAGAATATCTTGAGCGACAGCTCCATAACCTTTCAAAGTTAGTTGAGATAAACAGAATCATAAACTCAACACTTGATATGGCCAAACTTTTTACCATAATCATGGAGATTATAAAAGAGATTATGGAAACGGAAGCCAGTACCTTGTTTTTATATGATGAAAAAACCAATGAACTTGTGTTTAAGGTGGCACTGGGAGAGGCTGGAGATAAGTTGCAGGAAAAATACAGAGTTAAAATGGGGCAGGGTATCGCGGGATGGGTTGCCAGAGAGCGAAAAGGTGTATATGTCAATGATGTATACTCAGATGACAGGTTTGATCCCAATTTTGATAAACAAACTGGATTTATAACCCGTTCAATTATATGTGTTCCACTGTTATATAAAGGTAAGCTTCTGGGAGTAATTCAGGCAATTAACCCAATTAATCGCCCTGCTTTTACAGATGAAGATATGCACCTTTTTTTGGCATTTGCTGATCAGGCAGTCCTTGCTGTCCAGAATGCCATCTTTTTTGAGCATGCTATTGAGGAAGCTCGCATGCGCCATGAATTAGAATCTGCACGTTCAATCCAGCATTCATTACATCCTGCAATTTCAGAGAATTATGGTTTGTGCAAAGTAGCAGCACGATATCTTCCTGCACGTGAAGTTGGTGGTGAATTTTATGAATTGTTATATCAAAAAAATGCTGTAAACATAGCGTTATGTGATGTCCACAATAAGGGGGTGCCCGGGGCACTCAATGCATCACTGGTCAATGGGATAGTAAAAGGTTTGATGAATGTATATGAAAATGCAGTGAGCCCGGTATTTATCAATACACTGCGTGTGGTTAAAGAACAAAATTTGCAAAATGTTTCGTTGTTTTATGGTATGATTAATTTACATTCAAGGACACTTACATTCATGAATACCGGTGAAGCATATCCTATCTTAGTGCGTGATGGTATTGCGCGGTATATGCGTTTTTCATATACACGTGATAGAAAAAAAATAGTTGTTAAACTTAGAACAAATGACATGTTTATTATTGTCACTGATGGAATTGTTAATTGTAAAAACCGGAATGCACGCCTTTTTGGGTTAAAACAGGTAATGGACACATGTTGCCAGTATGATGAACCATTTCAATGTATAGATGGTTTGCTAACAAAAGTAAAAGAATTTATGCAGGGCCTGGCTCAGCGGGAAGATATATCAGTTATTGCTGTAAAAATACAATAAAAAAGAGGCTTTTAATGGAATATGTTTCGGTAATATTATGCCGCAATTGTGGATCGCGATATGTTGAAGTGAACGAATGGACGCAGGATAAAAAAGCTGTATTCCATTGCCGCACCTGTGGCAAAAAGGAAATTGTTGAGTGGTTTACATTAGGAAGGTGCCAGGTAACACAAACGGAGTTGCAGAAGGCACGTGATACCAAAGCAAAGCCCGGCAAATATGAACGATAATTAGTAGGGGCGGTTTTGAATCCCGCACCTCCATGAATTATTTCCGTAATCTTTGCCACAAAACCTGTATGTAAAAAAGAAGCAAACGCAAAAGACGCAAATACCGCCATGGACGTGTAATGATTCTATAAAACCAGTCAAGCCCTTTTTCCATAAAATATGCAGGGGCCTTTCGTTTTTGTCCGGAGATTATATCTATGCTACCGCCAATGCCAATAAATACAGTATTTTTGAACTGGTTCTTTATTTCATAAATCCATTTATCCTCTTTTGGGAAACCAAGCCCAATAAGTATTATCTGTGCTTCGGATTTGCGCATTGCTTCAATGACATTTGCAGCTCTTTCTTTATTGAAATAGCCACCGTGACGGCCCACTATGCGGATTTTGGGAAATGATTTTTTTATATTTGCATACGCCTGTTCAATGATCTCAGGCTTTGCTCCCACCATAAATATGGTAAGCTCTTTTATTTCAGCTATGCGGATTAAATCCATGAGAAAACTCATGAAATGAATTCGTTCTTTTAATGGTCTGCCCAAAAATTTTGCAGCCCATGGAAGGCCAGCACCAACGGCCAGTTTTAAATCAGCTTTGGATGCAATAAGGTTAAGGTCATTGTTGGTCGTAAGACGATGGAGTTTATAAGGGTTAAGTGCCATAACATGGTGCACGCCACCCTCTTCTATCATTCGTAACACTTTAACCACAGCCTGCTGGCGAGTACAGTTATCAATACCAATACCAATAATGTTGACTAAATTAACGTCAGCCAGTGAAGTCTGGTTATATTCTAAAATCAGATCGCGGTCTTCTTTATACGAATCATAATACATTGCGTCTTTAATCATTAAAAGCCCTCCATAATAGTAAATGAAGATAATGTATAGATTAAGGATTATGTCAATAAAAAATTAGTGAGTTATTCAACATATATCCGTGGCACACGCGGGCTAATGTTTGTTAAAATTTCATAAGTTATGGTGCCAATTTTCTGGCACAGTGATTCAAGGGGAATGCTGTAACCATCCATCTGGCCAAACAGGAGCACATCATCACCATTGTAGGCAGTACCATCAGGTCCAATATCCACCATAATCTGGTCCATACAAACGGCTCCAACCACAGGATATGTTTTTCCTCGAATAATGACTTCACCTTTATTGGAAAGCAGACGACTGTAGCCATCACCGTAACCAACAGGCAGCGTTACTATACGTGTTTGTTTTGATGTGGTATATAAATGGTTGTAGCTAATTCCAGTGTTTGCAGGTACCACTTTAAAGTATGAAACTTTTGTTTTCAATGTCATTACCGGCAGTAACTTTTTGCCGTTAAATGTAATATCGGGATTATAGCCATTGGGATTATAACCATACAGCATAATGCCGGGGCGTACCATGGTGAAATGTGACTCAGGATGATTAATGATTGCTGCTGAATTAGCTAGGTGTACATACGGTGGACATATAGAATGTTTGTGCATATACTCAATTATGGTAGCAAACCGCTGTATTTGTAGTTTTGTAAAATCCGCATCAGATTCAGCTTTTGCAAGATGTGAAAAAATGCCAATAACTTCAATGCCATCTAATTCCATGGTTTCATTAATAAATTTTTCTGCATTGTACCAGTGTACACCTATGCGTTCCATACCCGTGTCTATCTTTAGGTGCACCTTTGCTTTTTTGCCCAGTGCTTTTGCTGCATTGTGAATTGCCTTTGATTTATCCAGTGAAGAGCTAGTAATGGCAACATCATTTAAAATAAATTCGGGGATTTGTTCAGTGTTGATGGCACCGCACACCAGTATTGGCGTGGATATGCCGTGCTGGCGTAAAAACAACGCTTCTTCTAAGTAGGCAACACCTAAATAATCAACACCTGCTTTTATCAGTTCCTGTGAAACGCGTACAATGCCATGTCCATACGCGTTTGCTTTTACCATTGCCATAATTTTGACATGTGGCGCAACCAGTGCCCGCACAATTGAAAAATTGTTGAGTAGATTAGGTATTGAAATTTCAGCCCGTGTGGGGCGGTTACAGTATGCAGGATGTGTTAATATCATGGTTCAATGTTTATGGTATAGATTTAATGGTTGTTATCAGTTGTTAAATGACCTATTATGTCAAGATATTTCTGAACTGGCAGTGTAGTAACGTGCAGCTCTGGCAGGTGTTTTTCCCCGTGTGTGGTAGTATGATACCAGCAACCGTGTGAAGTGGCCAGAACATATACTGCTCATTAAGCGTGATTCCACTGCTACGGGTTTCTTTGCTAAATACCATATACAATTGTCTGTTTACCTGTAACGGAACGTCTTTAGATGATCCAGGATATACGGTACAATACCTGTCCATAGCAAGAATTTGTGCAAGGCTCTCCACACAGTGCTGCAGCATCCACATGCCAGCAAGATGTGCGTAATACTGCTCACTCACCAGTGCATGTTCGTGGCACCATCGTTCAAATTGTTGCCCCAGTGTAAGCATAAACGGATACATTGGATATTCATCAACAATGTATGTTTGCAAAGGATTATAGTGATGAGTTTCAACTTTACAATAAAAGACTTCTGGTTGCGCTTTCTGTCTGGCCTGTGAAAGCACATGCAACAGGCCTTTTGAAAGGTGTGTTTGCTGCACTTGACTGGTATCGGAATTATCGCCACCATGAAAAAATGTGTGGTTTAAAAAAGTCTCATTAATATTATTGGGCGATAGTTCATTGTAATGAGTTTTTGCCTGCAACAGGTGCACAAGCCTGTCATCAATACTGAAGGTAGTTGCATCAAAGTGGATGGTGGTGATATGAGGATTCATAGAATAAAAATGCAGGTGACGAGGGGCTCGAACCCCCAACCTGCGGTTTTGGAGACCGCTGCTCTACCAATTGAGCTAGTCACCTGTATACGTAACAAAGAAAAATTTGTAACAATTATGTCAAGCGTTTTTAGTAGTAATCCCCGCATGCAACCGTGTCATCAAAAAGGCATTTCTGGTAATCATCAGCTTCTTGAAATTCAACAGGATAATTGCCATCAAAGCACGCTGTGCAAAATTTTCCGTGATGCACGTCTAAGGCTTTCAACATGCTTTCAACCGTCATGTACGCAAGTGAGTCCACACGCAGGTATTTTTGAATTTCCTCAATGGTATGCGATGATGCAATAAGTTCTGAACGTGTGGGTATGTCTATGCCGTAAAAACAGGGGAAACGTGTTGGTGGTGCTGAGATACGAACATGGATTTCCTTTGCGCCGCCTTTTCTGAACATCTTGATAATCTTTCGCATGGTGGTTCCACGCATAATTGAATCGTCAACAACAACGATGCGTTTTCCCTCAACTGCTGAACGGACAATGTTAAATTTTATTTTAGCGCCAAAGTCGCGAATGCGCTGTTCGGGTTCAATAAAAGTACGGCCAATGTAATGGCTGCGTATCATGCCCATTTCATAGGGTATACCGCTTGCACGAGCATACCCTAACGCTGCACACACCGATGAATCAGGAATGGGAACAACAATATCAGCATCAACAGGTGCTTGCTTTGCAAGCATAGCCCCCATTCTAAGACGCATCTCATGTACCGATTGGCCAAAGATGATGCTATCGGGTCGTGAAAAATAGATATATTCAAACACACACAGAGAATTTTTAACACTTGCAAACGGGAAGTATGATTTAATGCCGGCAGGTGATATTTCAATCATTTCTCCGGGTTCTATCTCCCGTATATATTCTGCGTCAATGATATCAAAAGCACAGGTTTCAGACGCTATGACAATTGAATTCCCCAATTTACCCAGCACCAGCGGCCTGAATCCGTATGGGTCACGGATTGCATACATTGTGTTATAATTCATCACCAGCAATGAATAGGCACCCTTTATTGCCTTCAGCGCATAAATGAGTGCATCAAGAAATGTAGTAAGACCTGAGCGCGCCATTAAATGCACTATAACTTCGCTATCAATTGATGTTTGAAAAATGGCTCCTTCTTTTTCAAGGGCACGCCTCAGCATTGCGTAATTTACCAGGTTGCCGTTATGTGCCAGCACTATGGGGCCCAGTACTGAGTGTGCTCGCAAAGGTTGTGCATTGCGCAAAAATGATGAACCGGTAGTTGAATAGCGGTTGTGGCCTATGGCTATGTTTCCTTTGAGGTTATTGATATGCTCTTCGGTAAATACATCGACAACTTTTCCCATTCCTGCGTAACGATAGATATGGTCTCCATCGGATGAGGCAATGCCGCTTGATTCCTGCCCTCGATGTTGCAGGTTGTAAAGGCCTAAATAGGTAAGATTTGCTGCTTTTGGGTGATTATAAATGCCAAAAATACCACATTCTTCACGCGGTTTACAATCCGAATACTCATATTCTGTTTTCATAATTATCCTGAAAAATAGCCTGGTTAGATTTTTACGATTTAGACCAGTAGTATCCTTTGTAAATGAAGCTTGTATAGATATTAAGAATAATAAAGTTAATTCCAATAACCAATATAATGGTATTTTGTATAAAATCAATAAAAATTTGCTATTTGGGCGATAGTAACTGGGCAAATGCTCTTTATGTGGGGTTCCCCAAAATTGTTCATAGGCAATATCTTGCACATATTTGCTGATAAAATGCAATCATATTGATACAATTCTGCAATGTTGTGTGTCACGATTACTGATATGGACGTTGTGAACTTTTTATCGAAATGACTTTTTAAAACGCAGCAATGTAATAAATATGCTTGATATTGTATTGAGGTTTTGATACTGTAATTTAGTTATTTATTGTGGTATTGATAATAACTGAATAGTGTAGTTACGTTACAGTTTTCCAACAAGATTCGATACAATCTATACTATGTAAGGGAACTTCTAAAAACAAGTTTTAAGGATGTTCCCATGAAAATAAAGTAATATGATTTTTCTTTTAGCACTTTTTTTGTTGCAGTTTGGACAAATAAAGTGCAAAAAGAGTTATAGTTAAAATAGATTTTTAAGGGGAAATTATAATGAAAATCTGTATTACCGGTGGTGCTGGGTTTATTGGCTCACACATTGCAGAAGAATGTGTTAAAAAAGGGTATGAAGTGATAGTCTTTGATAATTTTTCGACTGGTAAAAAAGAAAACCTTTCATTTGTAAAAAACTTCCCAGGTTCAAGCTTGAAGATAGTAAAAGGTGATGTGGCTGATTATAAAGCAGTTTCTAAAGCCGTAAAAGGTTGTAATGCGATATTCCATGAAGCTGCGGTTGCCTCGGTACAAAAATCCATTGAAAATCCCCCCGCAACATTTGAATCAAATGCAAAAGGGACATTGAATGTGCTTGAAGCAAGCAGGAATAATGGAGTAACAAAAGTGATATTTGCCTGTTCAGCGGCTATCTTTGGAGATCATCCTGAAATACCAAAGCGTGAAGATTCACCAGTTTTACCAAAATCACCCTATGGTGCTGACAAATATATTTCAGAGGTTTATCTTCGCTTATACAATGAGTTATATAACCTTACAACAGTATCATTGCGCTATTTTAATGTATTTGGACCCCGGCAGGATCCATCATCCCCGTATTCTGGCGTTATTTCAATTTTTACAACCAGAATTGCCCAGGGTAAAGATATCACAGTATTTGGGGATGGGAAACAATACAGGGATTTTATTTTTGTAAAGGATGTTGTGCAGGCAAATATGTTAGCACTTGAAAAAATTAATTCAGGGTTTCATTATTATAATGTTGGATATGGAAAGGCTACAGATTTAAACACACTGATAGCAATTTTGAAAAAAATCTATAATAAAGATATTAAAGTTAATTACGCCGAAGCACGTGCAGGGGATATTAAAGAATCAGTGACTGATCCCTCAAAAATAATCAAAGAACTGGGATTTACGCCTGGCTATTCAGTAGAAGAGGGGTTGCGGATACTTGTTGAGTCATTACAGTAACACTTAATATGATTTAAAAATAATTACCACAATATCCGATTCAGGAGAACTTATCCCCATAAATGCCTTGAACTCATCCTGTATTATGGTTGCTATGTCGGCAGGCATTTTCATGCGATTTTCTTTTATTATATTTCGTACATGATCTAATGTAAATTGTTCACCACGAGAATTCTTAGATGTAATCAATGCCTTGGAATACAAAATACCAATATCTCCCCTGAGTATGTTGGTTCGGCCCATGCCATAATTGAAGGTTGGATCATATCCCAGCGGAATCCCTTCAGTATCCAGTGATGAAAAGTCGCTTTTTTCTACACGGTATAATTCCATTGGTGGGAATCCAGCATTTGTGTAAATAAGCCTCATATTGCGAACATCAATATAATAGTAATAGGCTGTAATTAATATACCTTTACCCTGGGAATAGTTATGAATAACGCGGTTAAGCTTTTGTATGACACTATATGATGAATGAGCATCACTGAGGATGGTGTGGAAAGCAGACCTCATGATAACAGAATATAATGCACTCTGCATACCAATGCCGGCAATGTCGGTGGCGATAGTACCTATTCCCTGTAAACCCGGGCGAATGAAATCAAAGTAATCAATACCTCCACCCTGCCGTGGAATATAAAAAGCACCATATTTTATACCTGCAATATTTGGCAATGCTCTGGGAACAGCTTTTGCTAAAAGTTCGCTTGAAATGGTAATTGTTCGCTGCAACATCTGTTCTTTTTTTGCTTCCTGATATGTTATTGCGTGAGAAAGGTTAATATTGGTTTCATTGGATAAGAAAGATAATAGTTCAATCTCATCAGGTTTGTATGCTGCAAGCGTATCCTTTTCACCCAGGCATAGAATACCAGTCAAAACACGACGATGATAAATAGGAATCATGATTATAATATTATTTGTTGTAAAATATTGAATAAATTCATCCCGTACATCAATAAATGAAGTTTCATCCATGTAAACGTTATCCAGAGTTACTATCCTCTGGTTTCTGTTAAACCAGCGTACTATAGGTGATAAACGGTTTATGGAAGGTGAAACAGGTGCTTCTCCCATTGAATATTCAAGCTGATAGCTCCGGACTTCATTATTGTACAGGAGGAAATATGTTGATTTTAGATAAAATGTATTGTGTATAGTTGAAACTGTTTTTTTTATAAGTTCATCAATGTCCCGTATTGTACTTATTTCTTTGACAAAAGTATCCAGATATTCCTGCAGTTCATAATGCTTGCGTTTAAAAGCTTTATCTATTATAGGTTGAATATATTTTGAAAGAACCATAAACACGACAACTATGATAAATGCTATAATATAGAGAGGTATAGTTTTTAATCCCAGTATATTAATATCATAAATATAAACCAGTGCAAACATGGGTAAAAATATGGCTGTGGAAATGACCGTATACATGGTTGTTTTATGAATGGCGGTCCTGATATCCATCATCTGGTATGAAATAACTGCATAGAAAAGTGATGATACTCCAATAAATGTTGCCAGTGATGGTCCTAAAACATAGAGATCAACATAACCGAAGAATCGTGGCATAATGATGGAAAAAACAGCAGCAAACGTCATTGCTATACCAGTACCAATAAACACAAAGCGCATCTGCTTGCGATACAGTTCAACTTTTGTGGTTATATATTTACGGATAAAATTAATAACACCTAAAAGAACATATCCAAACGCTACTGATAAATATACAGTATAAAAAAATCTGAATTCACGAACTAATTTTCCGTCTTTAAAATATGCTGCAGTAATATTCATATCAGTAAAAACTGCTATGTAGGCAATGATGTATGCAGGAATAAGAATAATAGTAATAACCAGAAATGGGACCTGTTTTTCGGTTTTTGGGAATATTAAGGATAGAACAAATAAAGCTGAAAAGGTTAATACCGTTGATGCCTGAGTAATTTTATTTATTAATGTTAGATCAAGTTCATTGGGGAATGCATACGTTAAAAACATGGTAAAAAGTATCCCAAATGCACACAATCCAAAGTATGAGTAATACCGTAATACTCTATCATGATAGTTTTTATATAGTCCATAAAATATAGTAAATAACAGCATAAATGATGACAATAATGAACCAATTAAACTCAAGGTAATCATGGAGATATTCCTCCCAATTAAAAGTTTGGCATGGGATACGTACTGCTTTAAACTTGCTCTTACAGATGTTGTTAGAACAAAATAGTACCTTCGTTGCTAATAATAGCATTTTATTTACCTGATTGTCAAGTTTTATTAGTAAAACTAAAAACGTAGTTGACGTAATATAATTTATACTATATAATTACAGAAAAATAATTAAGATACTACATATGATTTTTACACGGGTATATAAAAAATAATTAATGTAGAGGAATAAGTTATGTTGAAGCAACGCAAACATTACCTCATCGACAGGTCCATTCAGGTTACTATCGCAACAAAAATACTGGTTATACCAATTATACTATTAACCTGTTTTTCGCTCATTCTATTATTTTTTGTGTATCAGAACAGCAATTATATTAGCAAGATTTCAGCTAATCAGGAAAACCTCATAGAAATGTTTATGACAACACCCGCCCTTATGGATAAGGAAAATCAGATAGTAGTGGCTGGTGAAAAAACATTCAGAGAAAATTTAGGCATACTACAATCAATTAAAAACAATAATCTTATTCTTTTATATTGTGCGATTGGGATAACAATATTTCAGGCAGTATTGCTTTTTGTGTATGGGGTATATCTGACACACAAAATTGCAGGTCCTGTGTATGTCATGCGCCAGTATTTAAAAGAAATACATCAGGGCAAAACCCCACAATTCAGACAATTACGCAAAGGCGATCTTTTAACTGATTTTTATGATGACTTTGTAAAGGCTTTTAAGACATTACAAATCAAAAAATAGAAAATATATTTTTAGCGAAGCTGCAAACGAAAAATATACTTCTTTTTGTTGGCATGTGTTAATTCCGGGTAAGTTTTTTCCTGTTGTTGCATATTGGTAATCCCCACATTTGATAACGGATTGGGGCGATAGCTCTCATAATTGTTTATGATTTGCCGGATAGATGAAAAACTGCTCACATCAGATTCCACAATAACATACGAGTTTGAAAAATCAAGTACACGGGCATTGTGCTGCTGTATGACCATCATTGCGGTGTTCAGGTCCATATTGGTTGGAATGATACAATCTAACCTTTGATTGTTTTGAGTATTCTGTGTCATGTAATTTTTAGATTGATCATGTTTGATTGAGTCGGGCAGCATGGTTATTATAGCAACAAGGATCATAGCGGCTACAAAAACTGAACCACGCAGTGAATGATAATTCCGTTTATGATAATACTGTTTTTTAGCCCGTGCCAATGTATCAGTTGCAAATGTTGCAGGTATAGATATTGTTTTCAGGGAGGATAGCAGAGTAATCATCTTCTGAAGTTGGAGGAGGTTTTGCCTGCATTCAGGACATTCTGATACATGTGATGTAATAGCATCGTTATCCTGGGCATCAAGAATGCCGTCGATATATTCAGAAAGCTTATGAACAGGTATATGATTCATAGAAGCCCCCTTTGCTGCAAACGGGATTTTAACATCTCGCGCCCTCGGTGTATGCGTACTTTAACATTGGCCAAACTTAAATGTAACGCTTGTGCTATAGCTGAATACGATTCACCTTCTATATCTCGTAAAACAAGAATGTCCCTGTAATCATCTGGCAATTTATGGATTTCCTCAAGCATGATCTGTAATGATTCATTGGTTATGACAAGTTCTTCCTGGTTCTGGCGAATATCGGGAATCTGTATTTCTGTTTCATCCTGGGCAGAGTGTATTGAATATACTTTATGTCTGTTCTTTCTTCTGTGATTTTTACAGTAATTAACAGCGATGCTGAAAAGCCATGTAGAAAATTGAGATTCTTTTCGGAATGTTTTTAACGATTCCATGGTAATAAGGAATATATCCTGGGTCATATCACATGCCTCATCATAATCATATACACGTGTATACACATACCTGAAAATCTTATTCTGGTATCGTGTAATGATATCAGCAAATGCATCAGTGTCTCCTGCAATTACCCTATCTATAAGTTCATTATCACTATATTCTGACATAGTTAGTAGATATAAGTTACTGAAAAAATTAGTGTAGAAACGGGAAAAAAGTTACGGAAGTATTCTGGCAAAACGGCGTTTTCCAACTTTAATAATAAAAGAAGCACTGCAGGGAATCTCGGCATCAGGGTTTTCTACCTTGTTGCCATCAATATACACACCACCACCTTCAATAAGCCTGCGTGCTTCACCATTTGTTTTTGCCATGCCAGCCAAAACCAGTAACTTCACAATCCATATTGTATTGTTCTTTTTCTCAGATTCGGGTACTTTAAATTCTGGCATCTCTGATGGCAGGTCTTTCTGTAC
>JARYLT010000075.1 GCA_029907515.1 Spirochaetota bacterium
AAATCTTTAAATTGGAGGAACGTATATGAGTGATGTTATAGTAATAACAGGTATCGCTGATGGTATGGGAAGAGAAGTGGCTAAAATGCTTGTCAAAGAAGGCCACTGTGTGGCTGGTTTTGATAAAGATAAAGAATTACTCAATTCACTTAGCAAAGAGCTGGAATCCATAGATGGAGATAAGGTCTACTTAGAGGATTTTGATATTACCGATAGAAATCGTATAGCAAAATTCCGTGATAAGGTTTTAGAAAAATTTAAAAAAGTGGATACAGTACTGTCAAATGTTGGTATTGGTTTTTTTGGCCCTTTTGAAGAAATTGATTTAGAGAAAGCACTGAAATGTTTTGAAATCAATGTCATTGGTGCTGCAGCAATATTTAAAGCATTTATCCCCTATATGCGAAGTCTGAAAAGAGGGAAATTAATTGCTATGTCTTCTCTTGTTGGAAGAATACCTTTCCCGTTTGAATCAATATATACAGCAACAAAATTTGCCTTAACAGGGCTTATTGAATCTATACGGTATGAAGTTGAGCCTTTTAGCATTAAAGTGGCACTTATTGAGCCTGCACAGGTGTCAACTAAATTTGCAGCAAAAATACATGTGTTGCCGCCATCTAATTCACCATATTTTGACCGGGTTAAACGTTTCATTAACAGGGATAATGAATTAATTAAAACAGCACCTGATCCTGTATATGCTGCAAAGAAAATTTATAACGTAGTGATGGCAAAAAATCCCAGGCTTTACAATCAGATAGATTTTCAAAGCACATTTTTCCTGTGGCTGAATAATTTTTTGCCTGTAAAGTTAAGAGACATTATCCTGATAAACTACATGGATATCAAACCACGATAGCCTTAGTAGTTTTTCATATGGGGTTTGGGTATATTGAATATAGTTTTCAGTGTATCCCGTGATGCACGTATAAGTGTAAGGGAGGTAATAATATGGAAACATTACGGAAAATAGTACCTCATTATGATGATTTTGAAAGGGTAAATACCTTGCGATGGAGAATAATTAATGCTCCACAGGAAGTTTGTATTGAACGGGCACGATATTTGACCCAATCCATGATGCATCACTGGGAAAAGCCTGCCTTAACAAGAATGAGCCTGGCACTGGAGCATATATTGAATAATATTAGTGTAATCATTCGTGATGATGAACTGATCGTTGGATGCAGAACTTCAAAGTTAAAAGGTGCTCCGTTATTTCCTGAAAACAAGTCGCGCTGGATTGAAGGCGATTGTGATAATTTTGATAAGCGCCTATTACAGAAAGCATTGATTACCCAGAAAGAAAAGCAGCAACTATCGGCTAATATACTTCCTTTCTGGCATGGCAAAACTGTTGAAGATATTTTTGAAAGCCGATTACCCCAAGACGTCATGGAAGATATGGATAAATATATCTTTACCATGATGCTTGAGATAACGTACGGCATTGGTCACTTTACCATGAATTATTCTAAGGTTTTACATCTTGGTTTGAAAGGGATTATTTCCCATCTGGAACAAAAAATGCATGAGCTTGAGGTACAGGGCGAAGCTAATGAAAAGTGGTTGCTGTATGATGCAATGATACGTTCATGCAAGGCGGCGATAGTATTTGCCAAACGATATGCTCAGAAAGCACGAGAAATGGCTGGTAAAACAAAAAGGCGTAAGCGTGCAGAGGAGTTGCTTGAAATAGCACGTATTTGTGAAAAGGTGCCTGAATTCCCTGCTGAAACATTTCATGAAGCTGTCCAATCGCTGTATTTTATCCATCTGGTTACTCAGATTGAATCGGGAGGCAATTCGGTTTCAATTGGAAGGATTGACCAGATTTTATATCCATTCTATGAAAAGGATATGAAATCAGGACGTATCACTCAGGATAAAGCGCGTGAGCTTATTTCACTGTTGTTTATCAAGATGAATGAAATCTGGAATGTTCTGGAGGAGGCATACATCCCCGGTGGGGAAGGTGCAGAAGGGAAAACCACTCAGAATGTAACCATAGGTGGAGTTGATAGGCAGGGGAATGATGTTACCAATGAACTATCGTACATAGTTCTTGATGCTTATGCTGATATACGGACAGTACAGCCTAATTTCAGTGTGAGGATTTCAAAGAAGACACCAAAAGAATTTTTAATTAAAGCTGTTGAATATGCCCGTGATGGTGTGTTGATGCACTTTTTTAATGATGAGATAGTTATTGAGACCTTGATGAAAGCCGGGCATTCTCTAGAAGATGCTCGTGACTATGCGCTTGTTGGCTGTGTTGAACCAAATGCTCAGGGTAAATGTTTTGGCTCAACTTTTGCTGTTCAGTTCAGCGGTATTAAATGCGTGGAATTTGCTCTATCCAATGGTGTTGATAATATTTTTGGATATAAAAGTGGAATTGAAACAGGCGACCCCACCACATTTCATACATTTGACGATGTATGGAATGCTTATGACCGTCAGGTGAAACATTTCATGAATCAGATGGCGCGTGGCATGGAGATTCTTGATAAAACTATAGCTGAACATGTACCTTCACCATTTGCATCAGTGATGATTGATGGTTGTATAGAAAAGGGAAAGGATTTAACATCGGGTGGTGCCGTCTACAATTCAACAGGAGTTCAGCTTATAGGGTTTGCCAATATTGTTGATAGTCTGTATGGAGTAAAGAAGGCCGTGTATGACCAGAAGTACTGCAGTATATCTGAACTGGCACAATGGCTTTATGATGATTGGCAGGATGTTGAAGATAAAAGAGTTTATTTTTTTAGGAAAATACCAAAATTTGGAAATGACAATGATGAAGTTGATGGATTGGGAATCAAGGTCCTGGAACATTTTTGTGATACTGTAAGCAGCCATAAAAATTTCAGAGGAGGTACATTCTGGCCGGGTGTGTTTGTAGTAGGTTTTCATATAAGCTTTGGTGCATTTACTGGAGCTACGGCTGATGGTCGTCATGCAGGAGATGTTTTAGGTAATGGATTAACTCCCACAACAGGAAATGCAATTTCAGGTCCAACTGCCATCATGAACTCCATAACAAAGCTTCCGTTAACAAAAATATATAATGGTGCCAATCTCAATATGAGGTTCAATGGTAACAAAATATCAACAGAACATTTAGCCTATCTCATTGAAACATATTTTACAAAAGGTGGAATGCAGGTTCAATTTAATATGGTTGATTCAAAGATTTTACGTGATGCACAGAAGAATCCGGAAAAATACAGGGATTTATTTGTTCGCGTCAGCGGGTATTCGGCTGAATTTGTAGGACTATCAGAGATAGCTCAAGAAGAAATAATTAGCCGCACTGAATTTGAGTATAAACCATAAAAAATACATCTATTGATTTTATTGGAGGAAAGTATGAGCAAAATAATGACCACACAGGAAGCAATCACCAGATTTGTCAATGACGGTGATTTTCTTTTTATTGGTGGTTACATCTGCAGGCCGCCATTTGCTGCTATACATGAAATTATACGCCAGAAGAAAAAAGATCTAACTGTTGTCCGCAGTAATACTGCTGATGATTTTGATATGCTCATAGGTGCTGGTTGTGTAAAACGGTTTATTTGTACATTCATTTCACTGGGCTTGTATGGCCTTGCACGGTGTTTCAGACGGTCAATAGAAAAGGGTATTCCTCACAAAATTGAAATTGAAGAATATACTAATTTATCATTGCCACTGATGCTTATGGCAGGTGCGCTTGGTATGCCGTTTGTACCTGTGAAGGATATGGTGGGTACCGATTTAATGAAGATAAAATCATTTATGGGTGATAACAAATATAAATTTATTGATTCACCATTTGATGGAAGCCCGGTAATGCTGGTGCCTGCACTCAATCCAGATGTTGCAATTATTCATGTTCAACAGGCAGATGAAGAAGGCAATGCCCAGATGTGGGGTATTGGTGGTGATTGTAAATGGGGAGCTAATGCGGCTAAGAAGGTGATAGTAAGTTGTGAAAGGATTGTAAGCCGTGAGGTTGTAGGGAAAGACCCTTCAAGAACCATTGTTCCCGGGTTTAAAGTTGTTGCAGTAACTGAAGAACCCTTTGGGGCGCATCCGGGTTATACTCCGGGATTCTATGATGTGGATTTTTCATTTGGATATCTTTATCAGCAAGCATCAAATACTGTGGAAGGCTTTCAGGCTTTCCTTGATGAATGGGTATTTGGTGTTAAAAACAGAACGGAATATATCAATCACTATATACAGAAGTTTGGCTATGAGCAATTTAAAAAATTATGGGCCAAATTTGATTACAGTTACCCTGTATCATACGCATATTAAAGGAGGTTTGCCATGTCAGAACATCCCAATGATTATATTAAACCAGAATTGATGGCCTGCTGTGGTGCGCGTGAAATACAGGATGGAGATATTGTCATAGTGGGAACAGGATTCCCAACGATGGCAGCAAATATTGCGCGATATACACATGCTCCCAATGCAAAGCTCATGCAGGAATCCGGTGTATACGATGCTCGGCCGCTAAGGCCTGCTTTATCGGTGGGTGATCCTTGTCTTAATCCCGGTGCTGCAATGATTGGGGGGCTTGTTGATGTGATGGGTATGTTCCTTCAGGGTGGCTGGATAGATGTTGGATTTCTAGCTGGAAGCCAGGTGGATAAATATGGCAATATCAATACAACAGTCATTGGTGATTACAATGCGCCAAAAAGCAGACTCCCGGGATCTGGTGGTGCAAATCCAATAGGCTCGCTGGCCAAAAAAGTGCTTATAATATCACTCCATGATACCCGGCATATGGCTGAAAAAGTTGATTTTATTACAACACCAGGGTATATAGATGGTCCCGGTTCCCGTGAAAAGTGGGGCTTGCCTGCCAATACTGGTCCTTCTGTTATTATTACCAATAAAGCAGTGCTGCGTTTTGATAAAACAACTAAAGTGGCATATTTGGAAAGCTATCACCCTGATACAAGTGTGGATGAGGTGGTCAAGCTTACTCCCTGGAAACTGGAAGTCAGTGATGACGTTCATGAAACAGAACCACCTCGTGCTGAAGAATTGAAAGCACTCCGTGAAATACTGGATCCATTCAGGATGATCAAAATTTATGAAAAGCGTGGATACGTATAGGCAATAATAATATTTAGATGTATAAAAGGAGGAAAGTATGGAATATACAAAAATGCTTTCGGACTTCTGCGCAAAGCTTACATATAATGACATTCCCGAGCAGGTAATCCATAAAGCAAAACTATGTCTGCTTGACTATATTGCTAATGTATATGGTTCTTTAGAGATAGAAGCTGTTAAACACACCATTGATTTTATTATGTCTATAACCGGAAAAAATATATCAACAATTTTAGGAATTAAAAAAAAGACTGATCTACTGAGTGCTGCATTTGTAAACGGGACAACAGCTGAAGCAATTGAAGCTCAGGATGGTCTGAGGTTTGGAGGCAATCACCCCGTTTGTGCAGTTATGCCTGCTGCTCTGACTGTTGGGGAAAAATATAAAAAAGATGGGAAAAGTATCCTTACGGCAATCATTGCAGGTTATGAGGTTGCAAACAGGGCTGCAGCTTCAGTGCATCCATTCCACACCCTTTCCGGTTTTTTGCCAACAGGCACGTGTGGTACATTTGGGGCAGCAACGACTGCAGGTAAACTGATGCAGCTTGATGAAAAGGGTATGTTGAATGCAATTGGCAATGCCGGGTATGTTGTGCCGCTTTCAATGGCTGAACATCTTATGGGTGGGTATACCATTAAAATTGTTCAGGGAGGACAGGCCGCTAGTGCAGGGATTATGGCTGCAGGTCTTGCAGCTCATGGTATCACAGGCTTTCCAAAAGTTTTTGAAGGCTCCGAGCTTAAGGGTGGCTTTACTCAAATTACCAGCAAAGCAGAACCAAAGCCTGAAAGGCTTATTGATAAGCTGGGTGAACATTTTACTATTATGGATATCTATATTAAACCATATACAGGATGCCGGCATACCCATGGGGCAGTGCAGGGAACATTAGGACTTATACAGGAAAATAACGTTAAGCCTGATGATGTGGATTCTATCCTTGTTGAAACATATGGGATTGCCGAATTGGCTGTGGGAAAGCATATAACAACCAATAGTAGTTTTGTTGCAGCGCAGTTCTCTATTCCTTATACTGTGAGTGCATGTATATTTGATGGTGATTTAGGGCCAGCTCAAATTACAGAAAAACGTATAAGTGATAGTACATTAATTGAATTTTCAAAGAAAGTAACAGTCAAAGCCGCAGATGATCTGAATGCCATGTATCCTGATAAAACTGCAAGCCGTGTTACAATCAAAATGAACAATGGACAAATAATTCAAAAACAGGTTGATATTCCCAAAGGTGACCCGCGTGATCCTATGAATGTGGAAGATATTAAGCAGAAAATTAAACGATTTGCAAAACATAGAAAAGTAAATGCTGATGCGTTGGCTGAAATGGTGATGAATATTGAAAAAATAAAAAATATAAATGAGCTTATTAAAATTATTTAATTACAAATAAAATTTTAGCCCGGGGGTATTATACATGGATTTTAGCTATAGTGAAGAACAACAGATGCTGATTAAACTTATTCATGATTTAGGCGAAAGAGAAAAGTTCAGGGATTTAGCAAGGGAAATCGATAAGACATGCCAGTTTCCTTTTCAATTAATCCCAAAATTTGCTGAGCTTGGTCTTATGGGAATGACACTTTCGCCAGAGTATGGTGGAGGGGGACAACCTTTGTTAAATGCCATTATTGCAATTGAAGAGCTGGCAAAATATAGCCCTATGATTGCAGCTCCGGTTTTTGAATCAAATGTTGGCCCTATTAAAGCTATTGATATTCTTGGGAGTGAATTGCAAAAGAAGAAATTAATTCCTGGTGTTTGTAAGGGTGAGTACAGTGTGTCTGTATGTATGACTGAGCCAGAGGCGGGATCAGATTTAACTGCTTTGAGGACAAATGCTTTAGAAGATGGCGATAGTTATGTTCTCAATGGCAGGAAAGCTTTTATTACGGGTGGTGGTCATGCAACACATTACCTGGTATATACCCGTTTTGATAATATTAAGGGGTATAAAGGTATTGGTAGTTTGATAGTGGAAAAAGGAATGGAAGGATTTAGTTTTGGCAAGCAGGAAGTTTATATGGGTTTACATGGCATGCCTTCGTGTGATTTGTTTTTTGATAATGTTAGAGTACCAAAAGAAAATGTTGTATTAAAACCAGGGGAGTTTAACAGGCTTATGGCAACATTTCATATTGAACGATGTGGGAATGCTGCCATGTGCTTAGGAATTGCTGGGGGTGCACTGGCAGAAGCAAAAAAATATGCTATGGAACGCGAAGCGTTTGGCAGGCCAATATGTGAGTTTCAGGCAATACAGTTTATGACTGTTGATATGGCAATGAAGCTTGATGCAGCCAGATTACTGGTGTACCGGGCAGCTACCAATGCAGGTGGTGGACTGCCATCAATATATGAAGCATCACTTGCAAAAGCGTATGCCAATGAAATGGTTGTGGATGTTACCAATACTGCAATGCAGATTTTTGGCGGATATGGATACAGTACAGAATTCCCTGTTGAAAGGATGTACAGGGATGCAAAGGCATGGGGTGTGGCCGGCGGAACAATCCAGATGTTAAAGATTGGAATAGCCAGTATGTTATACGGGCGTCGTTTTGATCAGAGAAAATAATATCTGGTGATTTGTGGTAAGAGATTGGAGATTTCAAATTTAAATTAATTATACCTGGAGGATACTATGGGAAAGTATTACAAGGATACAGAGGAGTTGTATACAATATATGGGTATTTTCTGGATAATATTTTAAAAGACCCTAAGATTGGTTCAAAGCTTGCAAAAGCAGGTATTGTCATTAAATTTGTTTATACTGATCCAGATGCTGAGATTACAATAGATTTAAAAAATCCACCAAAAAAAGAGGGCTATTATGGCACTTTTTATTTGGGTAAATGTGATATTGAAGCTGATGTATGGTCATCGCAACCTGCCGACCACTCACACCGTTTCTGGCATGGGTTGGAAAATCCAATAGCAGGGGTTGCAAAAGGAATTATTAAGCAGGGTGGGAAGGTTACAGCAATGCTGAAACTATTGCCAGTAATTAAACCAACATTTCAACAATTTCCTATTGCTCTTAAGGAAATGGGTAGGGAAGATCTTATAGTGACAAAATGAGGTCGTTATGTATGGAAATACCGGCAAAGTAATATATATAAATTGTTCAACAGGGAAAACTGAAATAGTATCATTAGACGAAGATGTATACAAAAATTTTATTGGCGGGAGCGGATTGGCTGCAAAGCTTTTCTGGGATTATGCTGATTTTGATGCTGATCCATTATCAGAAAAAGCTGTCTTAATTTTGATAAATGGGCCTCTTGCAGGTGTGCCATTGTCTGGAACAAGCAGGATGAGTGCAGTGGCACGTTCACCTTTAACAGGAGCACTGGCTGAATCTTCGTGTGGCGGATATTTCCCTCCACAATTGAGATATGCAGGGTATGATGGTATCATTATATCAGGGAAATGCACAGTGCCATCTATCATCCATATTGCACACGGTTCTTTTAATATTGTATCTTCAGAAGAGTTGTGGGGCAAGACGGTAGGAGAAGCTTATGTAAAAATTAAGGAACAATATGGTGAAAGAAGCAGAACGTTAATAATTGGTCCTGCAGGTGAACATGGAGTTTCGTATGCATGCATACTCAGTGATGCACACCATGCATTTGGCAGGTGTGGATTGGGCGCCATTATGGGTTCTAAAAATATAAAAGCTATTGTGATTGAACCACATAAAACTATAATGAAATATTTTGAAGAACAAAAAGTAAAAAGTCTTATTAAAGAACTTACTCCACGTATCAAGGAATATATCATTTCACAGGTTTTACATGAGTTTGGTTCTGCCGGAAATTTAGAGGGCCACATGTATACAGGGGATGTTCCTATTAAAAACTGGACATCAAATTTTAATGAAGAAATGGCAGAAAAATTAACAGGGAGCACCTTAACCGAAAAATATTTAACAAAGACTGGAACATGTGCATATTGTGTCGTAGCATGTAAAAGGATAGTAAAAGTTGATGAAGGGCCATATAGCATACCTGAAGGTCCAGGACCGGAATATGAAACTGTGGCAGCATTAGGATGTTTACTTGGTTCATCGGACCTTGCTGCGGTATGTAAGGCGGGAAGATTATGTAATGAATTTGGCCTGGATAGCATATCAACAGGAGCAACAATAGCATGGGCAATGGAGGCATTTGAAAAAGGAGATTTAACTGAAAAAGATACTGGTGGTATAACACTGCGATGGGGTGATATGCCAACCGTAATAGATACCATTATTCCATCAATTGCCAGAAAGGAAGGACCTTTAGGACAATTACTATCAAAGGGTAGCAGATTAGCTGCTAAAAGTATTAATAATAATTTGATTAAATACACCGCACAGTCAAAAGGTTTGGAAGCGCCAATGCATGATCCACGTGGTGGAGGTCATGGGCATGCATTAGCATATGCAGTCAGCCCGCGAGGTGCCTGTCATGTATCCACAGCAATGCATTTTATGGAAACGGGAGCATGTAATTATCCTGAAATTGGTTTTGAATTTGATTTAGAAGCATTAACAGATGAGAAAAAGCCAGAGACAATGGTGCTGGCAACAGCTATAGGTTCTATAGAAAACAGTGCGTGCTTTTGTCAGTATGCAGACCGTTCGCTAACATTTGCTGAAATGGTTGGTATACTGAATGCTGTTTCAGGGTATCATTATTCATTACAGGATGCGCTTGATGCAGGATGGCGTATATATCATTTAAAACGGCTCATCAATCACAGATTTGGTTTGAGGGCTTGTGATGATGCGTTGACAGAACGAATGCTGGAACCTGCGCGTGATGGTGAACCACAGGGAATCATGATTAATTTTGATGGCATGATTCAGCGTTTTTATGAACTTATGAATATGGATAATGTTGAAGGAGTAGCAACAGTTGATACGTTACACAAATATGGGCTTGAACAGGAAGCCGCAATAGTATGGAAAAAAAGAAAATAGGAATTACTGTTGAAGGTGCTGGTGTTTTGCGTAAAGAACTGTTTAAGCATACAGTAACTTTAGATTGCGATGCACGGGTTGAAGATTTAGCAAAAAAGATAAAAATAAAAAAAGGCCTTCAGATAGCTTTTTTTAGAAATGGGAAGCGCTTGAACAGGAATGTAAAGCTTCATGATGGAGATACCATAAAAGTTGTTCCTCTTGTTTTTGGAGGTTAGATAATAATTCTTACAAAATGGTGGCGCACGTCTCCTATGTATTTTAAACAAAGTATTTGACAATCCCATTATCCCAGCATATTAATAATATGTCTTTTGTACTGCTCATCTATCAGTGAATTAAATAGAGAACGTTATTACGGGGGTTTGCCATGAAAAAGATTATTATAACGATACTGGCCATTGTACTTATAGGTATTATTGCAGTTTACCTGTTCTTACGAACTGGATTGCCTGATTACTCCACCAATATTAATGCACCAGGGCTTTCGGCACCAGTAACAATAGAAAGAAACAGCTTTGCTGTGCCAACTATCACCGCTCAGAATATGGAAGACCTTTTCTTTGCATGGGGCTTTGTCAATGCACAGGACAGGTTGTTTCAGATGGAGTTTACGCGGCGAATTGCTCAGGGACGAATAAGTGAGTTTGCAGGAGCGGATGCACTGAGCAAGGATTACTTTTTGCGAGGGGTTGGCTTTTATGAAAGGGCAAAAGCTTATGCACAGAAACTATCGCCCTATTATAAAAAATTATACCAGCGTTACGTAGATGGTGTTAACCATTACCTTGATACTCATGGCACCAATGTGTACATGAAACTTTTAGGCATGAAAAAAGAAAAGTGGGAGATAGCTGATTCCATTTGTGTTGGAATGATGCTTAACTGGAGCCTGGCCTACAATATGAAATATGAGCTTTTGTATCATAAGATATTTCAGAAATTGGGTAGGGAAAAGGGAAGCATGCTTCTTAATGTTACACCACCGGATACTCCAACGATTATGGGCGATAGCTCAAAGGAGTGGCTTTCTGATTTGCAGTTTACATTGCTTGTAAAAGAGATGGGCTGGCTTTTAGGTTGCCGGTCAGCATCCAACAACTGGGCAGTTGGCCCGCAGCTTACTGCAAATAAGAAAGCAATATTGTGCAGTGATATGCAGGTGCATCAATCAAAGATGCCCAACGATTTTTATCTGATTCATGTTAAGGCTGGCGATTTTGAAGTGGCTGGAGCGCAGGTTGTGGGATTGCCGTTTGTTGCTTCGGGGTTCAATAAACACTGTGCATGGGGGCTTACCAATCAGGGTGCGGATATGGTGGATCTGTTTAAAGAAACTATCGACTGGAAAAATGAACGGTATAAATATAATGGGAAGTGGTATGCTCTGGGAAAGAAAAAGGAGGTGTTTGCGGTAAAAGGTAGCAAACCAGTTGAAAAAATTATATACTATGTTGGCAGAAAGCCTGTGTTAACTGAAGTATTTAAGGATTTAGGGTTTGATGTGAGCCTGGACTGGACTGGATTTGATGCAATAGATTTTAGAGGCTTTTTCATGATGAATGTGGCAAAAAATTATGATGAATTTATGGAGGGTGCACAGTATATCAGGATTTCACCACAGAATGTAGCGTATGCTGATGATCAGGGTAATATTGCTTTCAGAGTTATCGGCTCACTTCCGTTGCGTAAAAAAGGGACAGGCAATATTATACAGGATGGTGAAAAGGTAATGTGTAACTGGGAGGGTAATATTCCTGATGATAAATATCCCATGCTAAAAAATCCTCAACGCGGGTATATTGCAACTGCAAACAATCTCAATGTTAAGGACTATCCGTATGATGTAAATGCCACCTATGCGCCTGGATACCGGTATGAAAATATTGCACGCATGTTACGAGATAAAAAGAATCTTGATGCTGAGTATATGAAAACCATGCAGACAGATACCCACACCGTATTAGCAGGAAAGATAAAAAATATAGTAAAGAAGTATGTCAGCCGTGAAAAACTGGAAGAATATATGAAGCAGGCGTACGATATGCTCATGCAATGGGATGGTAACAGCAGCAGGGATTCCGCTGCAGCCTCTGTCTACAATACATTCTACGTTCGCTTTGCCTATCAGACATTTGTTGATGAACTTGGGGATGAAGTGGCCACTGAGTATGTCAGTGAGCGATATATCAGTATGGAGCGCTTTTTTGAAATGGTAACAAGTGGCAGTGTTTTCTTTGATGATACCAGAACTCCACAAAAGGAAACAATTGGTGATATTGCAATGCACGCATTCAGGGAAACATGCAGTATGCTTGAAGATATCTTTGGAACAGAAAATGTGGAAAAATGGAAGTGGGGCAAAATTCATAAAATACAGTTTGAACATGTGCTGGGGAAATCAGCTTTGTTCAGGCCACTTGTCAATTATGGCCCATTTCCGTTTGAAGGCGATGGCGAAACAAACTGTCGCGCAAAATTTCTGGAGGTAGCACCGCCGTTTATTGCAGATTTGGCGTCTGCACCCCGTATTATTGTAACTTTCGATCCACAGCCTTCTGGCTACATGATGCTCATCACCGGTGAAAATGAACACTTTATGAGTAAGCACAATACAGATATGGTCGATGCCTGGCGAGAGCACAAGTATTTTACTGTCGGCAAGGAGGAGATAGTGTATTCAATGAAACTGGTACCACTGAAATAGCAATGAAAACTTTAGTAACCGGCGCAACTGGTTTTATTGGTTCAGCTCTTGTAAAAAAACTGCTTTCACAGGGCTATTGTGTTCGTGCACTGGTGCTGCCTGGGGAGGATAGCCAGTGGCTAAAGGACGCTGGTGTTGAAGTGGTTTACGGCGATTTAACTGATAGAAACAGTTTAGATGGCATATGCAAAAATATTGATACGGTATATCATTGTGCTGCACGGGTAACTGATTGGGGTACAAAACAACAGTTTTACAAGGCTATCTATCATGCTACACGTAATCTTTTAGAAGAGTCAAAAAATAAAATACAGCGTTTTGTATATCTATCGTCAATAGCTGCACTGGGATTGGGGAAACATTTAAAGGGCAAAAAAGAAACAGATCTACCGCAAAAATCAGGCATTCCCTATAATGATGCAAAAGCTGATACTGAAATTATGGTGCGACAATACCATGAAAATAAAGAATTTCCCTGCACCATTGTGCGTCCGGCAAACGTCACCGGACCAGGGAGTGTGTGGGTCAGGGATATTGTTGCACGGTTTCAGTCTGTGACAGGAGTACCTTTAATTGATGGAGGACAATACAGCGCCAGTCTTGTGTATGTGGAAAATCTTGTGGATGGAATTATACGTGCAGGAACTATGGAGATAGCAAAAGGGAAAACGTATCATTTCAGGGATAACTGGGATGTCACCTGGAAGCAATATATAACTGATCTTGGAAAATATATAGGCAAAAGCCCACGTGGCAATATACCTTTTAGTATTGCATGGTATTCAGCAACTGTACTTGAAAGCCTGTGTAATCCTTTGCATATCCGTTCGCCGTTAACACGGCTTGCAGTGGCAGTGATGGGCAGGGACAATGATGTTGATACTACCTTGACGCAAACTGAACTAGGGTGGGTAACAATGGTGGCGTATGATGATGCTATGCAGCACATTGCAGAGAAAACTTTTAAATAGCGAATAATTGTTACTTGACTAATTTTTTATAATATAGTAAATTCCACATAGCAAGGGGGCTTTGGAAGCTGTTTTTGTAGCTAAAAAAATTTTTTAATAGTGATATTCATTTAATTAAACAATTTATGTTATCATAGTGTAGCACCCGCCTCATATAGATAGAGTTTTTAGAGTCCCCTTAATATTTAAGTGGGGGTCTTTAATAATGAAAATCAGATTCTTCTTCCTTTTTTTTATTTTGTTTTTTCCCTTTACATTACTTCATGCAGAACAACGTTTGAATTTTTTTGTTGGTGATGTTACGATTGAAATTAATGGGAAAAATGTGGAACCTGTAATTGGTATGGTTTTACCACCCAACACTGTAATTGTCACCGGCAAACGCTCACAGGCTCACATCTTTGATACAGTTAGTGGCATTGTTACAAGCATACAGCCCGAACAAAAGATTACCCTATCATCCATATCAAAAACAAAGAAGAATAAAAATCTTTCAGTTTGGGATAAACTCCGCAAAGAAAAGCATGCAACTGGTATTTCAACAACTGCTGCTGTACGTGGTGCGGAAGAAGGAAACGTTGAACTGGAATGGGACACTGGGGACGAAGAATCAACCAGGAAGGACGACCGTGCTACTGAATGGATGCTTTTTGGTGAAAAGCAGTATGAAAGGATTGTACATTTAACAAAGAATGCATCGGATGTGGAT
Organism: Spirochaetota bacterium; assembly: GCA_029907515.1. Lineage (GTDB taxonomy): Bacteria > Spirochaetota > UBA4802 > UBA4802 > UB4802 > UBA4802. The sequence continues at coordinate 14,504 of JARYLT010000075.1, forward strand.
GGCATTTTCCTGAATGCAGCATCCATATACTATCTTGAAGGCAGCAAAACAGCAGAAAAAATAGTTCCCATACTCAAGAAGGTTATTGCTGGTGATGCAAAAAGTATCATTAAAAGTGAAAGTAATAAAATACTTGCAGCCATATATTTTGAACAGGGGCGATTTGATTTAGCCTGGGAGCATATGAATGCTGCCGCTGTTACTATTCCTGAAAGTGAGATCAGTGAAACAGGGTATTACATATTGGCTCAAAGTGCATTTTTTACCAACCGCTCCGATGAAGGGCGCTTATATTTAAAAAAAATGAAACGATATCATGCTAATTCCCCACTTATAGAAAAAATTATTGAGAGGTGATATTAGCCATGAAAAAGATAGTACTGTCCATTATTATTCTGGTAGTTACTATACCCTGTACACTATATGCTATAGACCCGCTTGAAAATATATCATTAGGCTTATTTGGGGGTTATTTTCTTCCAGCAGGATATTACGCAGATATATTTAACCCGGGTATCGGTTTTGGTGTTTCCGCCATGATCGATACAACGTGGAGAAATGTTTTCATGGATACATCTGCTCTTGTTGGAATCTATTCCATGAAAGAAAGCTCAAACTCTACCATGCAGACCTATGTATTCACAATTGGGCCAGGGTATGTGTTTCCTCTAACACGGTGGCTTAAGCCGTATGTAAGTTTACAGGCAGGTGGAGCATATATGCGTTTCATCTTTGATCAGAGTAGTGTTACTTCATCTGTCTGGAAGCCGGTTGGTGTTGGATCCGCAGGTGTAATAGTAGCTCCTTTTGAGTATGTAAACATGCGGATTGGAGCAAGCTATAGTGTGAGTGAGCTTTCAGAGAAAAAGCTGTATGTAGCCCAGTTTACGGGCTCAGCAATCATGCGCCTGAGTGTTTTTGCAGCACGCAATATTGTAGATATAAAAGAATCTCTTGTAAGGCTTACTGATATAAAGCTCAAACCTGTCTGGGGGGCACGGTATGCACTGTACCAGTCGGAATATATAGGCACTGTGAAAGTAACAAACTACAGCAAGGAAACGCTACGGGATATTCGTGTGGAAACTGCTATTGAAGATATAGCCAGTGGCCCAACTAAGTCTGAAACGGTATATATTCTTGAGCCAGGGAAAAGTGTGGAGTTAGATCTTCCTTTATCAATAAGCCAGAAAATTTTAGATGTGACGGGAACTCGTGAACTTCCGGTGAAATTACGTACCTTTTATACATCAGCAAACGGTGTATTTTCATATATTGAAAAAAAGAATGTTACCGTATATTCCAAGAACTATCTCACATGGGATAATACAGCACACATTGGTAGCTTTATTACACCTCAGGAAGAAACAGTTTCTTCATATGTAAGGAAATCTGTTTCTATGTATAAGCAAAAGATGCTGCCCGGATTTAATAAAAAACTGCAGGAAGCACTGGTTATATTTGATAGCCTTGGGGCTGCAGGCATTACATACGCAACAGATCCCAATACGGGATATGGCAAAATAGATGCATCGTCCATTGATTATGTTATGTTCCCGCGAGAAACCTTACGCAAAAAAGCTGGGGACTGTGATGATTTAACAGTTCTTTACTGTGCGTTGCTAGAAAATTTGGGTATAAAGACAGCAGTAGTAACTGTACCCGGTCACATCTTCATGATGTTTGATACTGAGGTACCGGAAAACAGTTCCACTGATATAACAGCCGATAGTTCCCTTGTATACACATTAAACGGTACGGTGTGGATACCTGTGGAAGTGACCATGGTGGGAAAATCATTTTTAGCTGCCTGGCAGGAGGGAGCCAAAAACATGAAAAAGTATGGTGGCATGCCAGGAAAATTTGGGATTCTTGAAGCTTCTGTAGCATGGAATAAGTACCCTCCAGCAGATATAGGGGAAGGAAGCAGCATTTCGGTTCCGTCACAGGAAAAGATTGATATGCTGTATGCTTTAGATATGGATGAGCTAAAGACAAAAGGTTTTGAAGAACCGGTACAGTTGCTCAAAGCGCAACTTGGTAGTGCAAATGAATATGATGCGCTCAATAAATTAGGAGTACTGTATGCAAAGCATGGGATACCAGACCAGGCTATCAGCTACCTTCAAAAAGCTGTCAGCACATATCCTGACCGTGCACCGGCGTATGTAAATCTTGGTAATGTTTACATGATGAAAAAGGATTATACAAAGGCATTGCCACTATATCAGAAAGCAGTTGAGCTTAATCCAAACAATCATAAATATCGTCTGAGCCTTGCACGTGCTCTCTTTGAAACAGGAAAGCCTTATAAAGCAAAAGATGAATATCAGCAGGCGCTTAAAAACAATCCCGGTTATGCCCGGCGCTATGCATATTTAGAAAGCAATCCCAAGGTTAAAGCTGCCGACCCTGATGAGCGGGCAGGATATAATATGTGGATTGTGGAAGGGAAATAACAAAATTGGCAAGGAAAAATGGTATGAAAAAACTATTCCTTTTGATACTTGGATGTTCCATTATACTTTCCTGTAGCGATAGTTTTATTGAAAATTATAAAACTGAGCTATTAAAAAAGCGAGCTGAAGGGAAGACCTTTGCTCTGGTGACAGGCACCACCATCATAAGCTTTACGGAATATGATCCCCTTGGTGGTACAGGGCAGCCTGGAATTTTTAAGGCAAAGCTATCCGCTCCACCTGAGTCCGATGTTGTACTTGACTTTACAAAAGCTAATCAGCTTTGCACCACTCCGGGTGTTGAGGAAACACTGCAATTTAATCCAGCAAAACTTGTGTTTACTCCGGAAAACTATA
>JARYLT010000076.1 GCA_029907515.1 Spirochaetota bacterium
AGGCGCCAAGCGGGGGTAAAGGGGATGGCAAGGGAAAAAGGGGCTGGCCGGTCATCAAGCTTGTCGAGATGAAGTCCCTTTTCCCCTTGTGAAAAGAATACTATGGAGTTGTTGCCGTCTGGACAAAAGAAAGTCCAAGGGAGGGTGTATAGTTTCAAAGGATGCAGACACCGTTATGCGTGGGATAGTAGAGATAGGAAGTGAGATGCCCCTAAAGTTTCACAGGATAAATTGTAAAAACCATACCATTTGATAATGTGACAGAATGTACCTATCACAGGAAATAAGAGGAGATACTGGACTGTAAGATTTATTGTGCAGATACGTAATGTGCCTGGCAACGGGGGATTGTGGAAAACACCAACAGGTTATATCGATATTTTTTCCAGAGAAAAAAGTTTTGCACATGTAATCGATGAGGGAATAGTTAGTATAACAATGATGATACATGCACGTCCAGGAAAATCTAATATATGGAAATCTTTGTATGAGGTTTTACAGAGAAAACTACATGGTGCACTTTAAACGTGAAGCTGCAATTTTATTAATTATTAGTGTTTTTTTTGCCTTGTCAAAATAATCATTGAATTTAATAATGTAACCGGATAGTAGTTTTTGCTACTTATTTAGTGATTAACAGGGAGAAGTATGCCAAAAAAAATTAAACAGGAAAAACTTACAAAATCAAATATAATGTCTGCACCTGAAAGCCAGGCAAAAAAACTCAAGCTTCAAAAGCAGAATAAAGTTACAAAAAATAATAATGAAGCCATTAAAGCCAACTTTGATGATTTCACCGATTCTTCTATATCATGGTACTTAGAGCAGATTAATAAAATTCCTCTTTTGACACGGGAAGAGGAGGATGCACTTGCACGCCGTGCTCGTGCCGGTGACCAGAAAGCTAAAGAAGAATTAATAAAAGCTAATCTACGGTTTGTTGTATCAATTGCCAAGAAATATCAAACCAGTGGTATTTCTTTACTGGATTTAATCAATGAAGGAAACATGGGGCTCATCAAAGCTGCTGAGCGCTTTGACCCCGATAGAGGATACCATTTTATTTCATATGCAGTGTGGTGGATCAGGCAGGCAATACTTCTGGCTATTTCACAAAAAACTTCATTGATACGGCTTCCACTGAATAGAACCGCTGATATGCAAAAAATTGACAGAGTTCATAAGTCGCTTGAAAGCAAGCTCGGCCGAGAACCAAGCCCTGCTGAAATTGCTGAAGAACTTGATATGGATAATGATGAAATCAACCACTTGCGAAATATAACCCAGGATTTTGTTTCCCTGGATGCCACCATTGGCAATTCCGATGATAATACCGTATTGAGCCTGGTTGAAGATCTTAAAGTAGAGTCACCTGACAAAAAGGTATTTGATGAATCATTGAAAGAAGCTCTCAATGAAGTACTTGACACCTTAACACCATCTGAGCGTGAGATATTAAAATTGCGTTATGGTTTAGACGGTAATGAACCAATGTCGTTGCAGCAGATAGGTGAACGCTTTAAACTTTCAAAAGAACGTATTCGGCAGATTGAAAAAAAAGCTATTCGTAAACTGCGGTTGCCCTCCCGCAGCCAGAAATTAAAAAGCTTTTTGACGGATTGATTACAAACTATGAGATATTCAATAATTGGATTACTGGTTGGGATACTTCTGGGATTTTCGCCTGTTTTCATGACTCACACAGGATTTCTGCTTACTCCACTTTGGTATGGTTCATTGCAAAAAATACAGGCTATAGAAGCTGCACCCGGTAATGATGAAAAAATGTCATTTGCTGTTACCACCGACAGCGGCTATTATTATATTGGCGCCAGTGGTCTGGTTCACAAATTTATTACAGCTGGTGATGCATTTATTAAATCTACCAGCGATGGTAAATTTTATATAACCTATAAAAAAGTTGGCAATGAAATAGCCCTGTATAATGCTGCAAATGAGTTTTTCTGGAAACTACCTTCAACCGAGTACCCATATATTTCACCTGATGGTTCCATTATTATACTCCTCACTGCTGATGGAAGTTCAGCACGTATTGCTGACTTTAACGGCAATGTATACAACCATGATGAACTAAATGGACAATTTACCACCACTGTAGCATTTTCACAAAAAGGTTCTTTTGCAGGAATTGGCTTTATTGACGGACGCTATTATATATGTAACAATACGGGACAGATTATTTATAAGGGAACTTCACCATCATCAACTGTTGTTAAGGGTATCGCTATTGATGATACTGGAAAGTATGCGCTGGTACATTGTGGCAATAGCAGCAAAGATTATGTGGTGGGAATTAATATTACCAGGCAAAAGAGTTTTGCTTATGAACTATCGGCACCCCATCATGTAAAAACATCAATGGCAATTAACACTTACGGCAAAGCACTATTTCTGGATTTTGACAGGTTACTTGAGATTGATATCAAAGGAAAAGATGTTACACCTTATGATATCATCAAGAAACGCTATGGTCAATCACAGGTAAGTGGTAATGATGATATCTTTATGATAAGTTATCCTGCCGATGCAGGTGGCTCAGTGTGGTATGTGTGGCAATGGGGCAAAGGTGCACTATACAAGCGAGAATTTTATGAAGAGCCATTCCTTCACCATATACTATCGCACAATATTATTCTTTTAAGAGGTCAGGATACACTGATGTGCTTTTCCTATCAACAGTGAGCCACTGCACAACCCGTTCCACTTTTTGTATCAATGCAACGTTAGAACGCTTTTTTGCCCCCTGATATAATACAGAACATTTCTGAAGTGCAACCTCAACTGCTTTATTGATGTAAGCCTCTGGAAGTAACAAACCATAGCTGGCAATAAGCTTGCACAGTGCATACACCCTGAAACGGTCCATGCCCCACAGGGCTGATGACAGCTGGTCGCTGTGCCCACCATATTTTACAATAAGCTTTTGTGGAATAAAACCTATGTAGTATTGCCAGGCAACACGCAACCACAGGTCATAATCCTCACATGCAGGCATAAGCTCATCAAACATGCCAACACGTTCAAACACACTCCTGTGAATTACCACTGCCGATGGGCTTATCAGACACAGATACAGGCAATCTTCAAATATGTATCCTTCTTTTTTCTGATGCTTTTTCATTGGATTGACGCGTCTGCCGTTTCGTATCCACAGCTCATCAGTCTGATGAATATAGACATCAGGATGTTTCTGAATATATTCATACTGGGTAGCAAGCTTTTCAGGCAGCCACATATCATCTGAATCAAGAAACGCTATCCACTCACCCTGTGCCTGTAGTATACCACAGTTACGCGCCTTGCTCACACCACCATGACGAGTATACATATACTGTATGTGTTTTTTATAGGGCGATAGTATCCGTTGAGTATCATCTGTTGAACCGTCATCAACCACAATACATTCACAGTCAGTAAATTTCTGCGCAAGTACCGACTCAACCGCCCGAGTAACCAGATGTGCTCTGTTAAAGGTAGGAATAACAACTGAGAAAAACGGCATGTATTATTTTTCACCCTTGAACAAAAACTTAACAGGATGTTTTTTGAGTTCAATAGAAATTTCATTCATAGTTTTTGCAGTTTCACGGAATGAAGCCATAATAGCCAGTATATCTTTTTGCGAATCCTGTAATACCGAACTTATAGTCTCTACACTTTTTGAAAGATTGGCAACCAGGTTCCTGATATTGCCTTTGCTTTCAAGTGATATATCCTGAATAACTGCAACAGTATTTGTCAGTGTTGCCAGAAGCGCGTGCACATCCTGCACTATTGTTTCGAGGCTAACATACTCAACACCTTCAATTACTGCTCCAGGACGCAACAATGCTTCCTTTTTAACTGGATTTCTAATTTCTATAACAGTATCACCAATGATATTCTGATTCATAATTACTGCCGAACAGTCTTCATACATATCAATTTCTTTCTTAATACGCAACAGCGCCAGAAAATGTAATGTTGGCTTATACACTGGAATAATATCCACTACTCTTCCTACCGTATAGCCTTTAATTTTTACCTGTGTGCCATTTTTTATTGAAGAAATATTATCAACCTTCATATACACATCAATGGTTGATGTAGCAAAGGAATACCCTAATTTCAGGACAACGAATACCAGTAATATCACCAGTGGTAAAAGGATAAATATAGCAACCCGTATTTCATTCTTTTCTAATTTCATATGTCTTACTCCTACCGTAAGGTCATTGGTCCATATGGCAATACATCAACGAATTGTTTTACATATTCATTTTGAAATGTTTGAAATTCTTCCTTTGTTCCATCAAATACTATGCTTCCCTCATGAAGCATGATAAAACGCGTTGCAATATCAATATACACTAATGGCTGATACGTGACAACTATAACAGTTTTATTTGGCGCAAAAGCTCTATTCTGCAGTGCCTGCAAAAAAATCTGTGCATTCCACAGGCATTGTCCTTCAAGGGGGTGTTCAATTAAGAGCATGTCAGGATCTAACGCAATAGCCCGTGCAAAAGCAGTGCGCAGCATCTCAGACTGGGTGAGCATAACGGGGCGTAAATCCCTGCAATGAGATAAATGAAGATAGACTATGAGGGAATCGACGAGTTCATGAATTTCTTTTTCGGATAAATCAGTGTGGTACCTGAGTGGCAACGCTATATTTTCGTATACTGTCATATTGCTGATGAGCGCATACCCACGTTGTACATACCCAAATATCTTCCTGAAATTATGGACTTCAACAAAGTCCATATGTTTAATATGTTGCTCTTTATAGAGCACTTCGCCACTGTAATCCTCCAGAGCATGGGCAAGCAGCGGGCAAATATGATCAATACCACTGTCCTCAGCACCAAAGAAAACAACATCCTCCCCCAGGCATAAATTAAATGAAACATTACGGAGGTTTTGCTTGCCACCTTCAATAGTAACATTTTTGACTTCAATAAGTTGTTTAATTTCTTCGCATTCCATAATTAAAAATAGAATAATACCGAAATTACAGCATTTATGATAAAAATAATAAGTAATGTACGGATAACTGCCTTGGAGACAAAAATTGGTATCTCAAAACTTGACTTTGGTTTTAATCCATAGTAACAGCAAATAAGAGGAATGAGAACGCCATATATAATACTCTTGGTGATAGTTACCAGTAAATCATTGAAAGTAAATGCATCAAGCAGTGTCTGCGTAAATGTTCCCATGGGGATGTAGACGCTGGTCAGTGCTATCAGATACCCACCAAAAAATGCAATAACATCAAAAATAATAATTAATGTAAATATTGCAGCAAATGAGGCAACAATACGGGGCAATATAATATACATTCGAGTATCAATTCCCATCAATTCAAGTGAAAGGATCTCTCTGTTCTGTGTCTGGGTGGCAATTTCTGCGGCAATGGCAGAGCCTGATCGTGCTACTACAATTAATGCGGTAACCAGTGGACCAAGCTCTCGGGCAATGATAATAACCAAAAGATTGCCAATAAAGCTTTCAATTCCATATTTGGGGAAATTGGTTGTTGCCTGAATAATAACTGTTGCTCCCAGTAAAAGCGCAATCCATGAAACCAGTGGTAAAGCATCTATGCCAGTAAACCGTGTCTGATTAACAGCTATCGTATACAGTGACCGAATTTTAAGATACCGCAATGAACGGAAAGAACGAACAATAGCTTTCATATATGCATTGAAATCAGCAATACCCTTTATAATTCCATCAACCTTTTGTACAATAATGAAAATATTTTTTTTAATAATCTGAACCATAGAATAATTTTTATATTGAATTTATTTCCTTGTTTTTACAGTGTGATACACACTGTGATAGTAAGACATTATCTTTTGAAAGTGAATAGTATGACTATGGCATATAAGGGTAAAATCGTCAAGCTTGTTATTGTTCTGAGTATTCTTCTTGTTTTTATCTTTCAGTGGGACAAGCTTATATATATTGCAAATTATATTAAAGGATATTATGTAACCATTAAAGATTCACTTTTTACACCTGACACAGTTTCAATTATCTATCCAACACGTTTTTTGAATTACAAGCGCCCCTACCATCAAGCACCTAACTCACTTTTACATTGTGGCAATATACTTCTCTATACAACACCAAAAGAAGAACAGGTTGCTGACATTGCACAAAAGATGATTGGGTATACATACTATTTCAAGACATCACATCTTCACAATGCAATTGTGACGCTCAATGCCTTAACTTCTAAAACAGTTGGTGCAGGTTCAGTTCTTGTGATACCACATCCTTTGCCGTTTATAACTATAGACCTTTCCAAAAAATCAATGACGCAAATACCCTATGTAAAAGGGGTCTACTATTCTGGTAACAGTTTAGCAAGCAGCAAAATGATGCGGCAGCTTTCTGAGTTAAAACAGGCAGGAATAAACGCAGTTGTCTTTGATGTTAAAGATGTATGCGGCATAGTAAATTATAAAAGCCATGTACCCATAGTAGTAGAATTGAATACACATGAAAAGCGCCCTGTTGATGATGTGGTTACGCTGATACGAAACTTCAAGGAACTTGATTTGTATGTCATTGCACGCATTGCTGTATTCCGTGACCATCTTCTGGCAACAAAAAACCCTGATATGGCAATAAAGTCAAAACGCACGGGTGGGATATGGAATCAGGGATCAAAGGAATTATGGGTTGATCCAACAAAACAGAGTGTATGGGATTATAACATAGCACTGGCCTGCGAAATTGCTACACTGGGTGCTGATGAAGTACAGTTTGACTATATACGTTTCCCTACCACAGGGGACCTGTCAGATGCACAGTATGCGTATGATTTTGGTAAAAAAACAAAAGTGGAAACCATAACTGAATTTTTAGCAAAAGCTAAAAATGAATTGCATAAGCTCAATACCGCAGTTTCTATCGACATTTTTGGCGTTGCTGCATGGCAGAAAGAAGAAGACGTATCAAAGTTAGGGCAAAAAATTGAACTATTGGCACGAAGCTGTGATGTAATCTCACCAATGCTGTACCCTTCACACTTCAATGACAATTTTGATGGATATGCAAACCCTGGTGATGAACCATATTACTTTATTGCAACAGGGAACAAAAAGTTACAGGCGATAGCTCCTAAAATAGTAATCCGCCCATGGTTACAGGCATTTAAATGGCGTGTCAGCAATTATAATGAAGACTATATATTAGCGCAGGTTAATGCATGCATCGATACCAATACATACGGGTACCTATTCTGGAATGCGTCCAATGACTATACGATAGTGTATAAAGCTTTTATGAAAAAGAATAACGGCAATGCTAAAAAAACAAAGGGGAAAAGCAGGTGATAGTCCGAGATAAGAATTTTTTGCAGGATTATATAAAAGTGTGGGATGATGGTGCTATTAAGGACGCACCATTTATCACATTGGGGCTTGAAGCTGTACTGACCGATTACTACGGAAACCTTTTAGATGCTCCACCACCTTTTGAAGTAAAACCTGATGAAACAATACTGGATTTAGGTTGTGGTTGGGGCCGTGTGTTAAAGCCTGTCAGGGCTATAACTGACAATGCCATTGGTCTCGATATCTCTCACCAGATGCTTGTGGCAGCACAGAAACATCTACACCATCACAATCTTCCAACACCATTGGTCAGGGGCGATGGTACGTTATTACCATTTAAGGATTGTAGCTTTGATACAGTCTACTCACTTCTGGTATTACAACATCTTTCCAAAGAAAACGGCAAAAAAGTTATAAAAGAAATACACCGTATATTAAAACCTGGCGGAACAGCGTATATTAGAGTGCCTTCGCGATTTGCTCCTGAAAATCTGTTGATGGCATTTTTGCAACTTATAAGCATCCATATATTCAGATATAAAGATCCTATCAGAATGCGCTTCTACCGTATTGGTGAAATACATAAAATCTGTAAGCCCCTGTTCAACACTGTAGAAATAACTGCACATGAATTTAGACCACCATGGAACTTCCACACACCATGGACATGGCACTATATTATCATCCCCAAACGCTTCCACAAGCGGCTGCGAGTGCTATCGGACAAACTAGAAAAGAGAGCAAACAGTAAAAGCCCATGGCTCAAGCACTTTGGTGTAACACTGATGATCAAAGTAGTAAAGTAAGAAACAATTAAGGTCACGTTTTGGAGAATAGATGAGTGGTTTTTGTTAACTTTTGAAGAATTTTTGGTGGTAATCCCCAATAGACACTGTAACTGAATATATTATTTTCTGTTGTAACTTCAAAATGATAATTTGCATATAGATAGTTATCGGTACTTTGTTTTTTAAGAACCCTGTTAACAAATCTTTCAAAATAATTTTCAATACTAAATTCAATCATCTTGGCCAGAGACATTTTCCCATACTTCTTCAAATCCAGAATTATCTCATAATCATAGGGGGTAAGCATAATATGAATCCGTTTCCAATTACCTCCCTGTCTTTCCCTATATTTAATTCGTCTGTTTGTGGTAAAATAAACTTTTTGATTTTCACCAACAAAACGTAACAGAGCAGTAATAAGTTTTGAGAGCTTCACATTATACTTTTCTGAATAATAACATAATAGTGTATAATGCTCTTTTGATATACATGTGGTTGTTTCAAAATTCATATATCCTCCGCTATACTTTTTTCTATATGTAATATTTTATAAATATATTGTACAACACAAAATATATACACGATAATTACTCATGGTAATTACTATTAGATGGTAAATAAAAACCTAAAAAACTATAGTAGTTCCATCACTCATATTAAGTCCATACTGGATAAATTGTATTATTTCTGTATTTAAAATCAATACATTGTAACTCTACAAGCCGCTCAACCTGATTTTGTAATTCTTCTTTTGAAAATTTTGTTTTTTGCGACAGGTATTCTACAAATTCCTTTTTAACATCAACGGGAACCCCATTTTCTATACCCGGGAATTCTTCAATAAGCCTATCCAATATCATGTCACGCACTATTTCAAATGACCGTATATTGCTGATTAGTTCCTGTTCATTGTGTGAAAGCTTCTGGCCATGATTCTGCTTTTCACCCAACGATAATATATATGCCTTTATGCTGCCGTTGAATCTATCAACTATCTCATTAATCCTATCAGCAGTAACCCAGGGCGTAACCGAAACAGCTCTGTTAGCATCATACAGATCCCAGTCATTGGTTAAAATCTCAATACCATAATAATCTTTCATTTCCCGTACTTCAGTACCAGGGAATGGTGCTAACACATGGAATCCATAATTATCGCTTAACTCTTTTGCAAATTCCAGGGTCTTTTTAATGGTTTCTTCTGTTTCGCCTGGCAATCCCAGTATATACGACGTCATAGGGCTAATGCCAACCTGTCTGCACATAGCAACTGCCTGTTTACACTTTTCAAGTGTTATCTTTTTCTTAACTTTATCAAGAATTTCCTGATTACCACTTTCAATCCCAAAACAAAGCATGGTACAACCAGCATCTTTCATATGTTCAAGTAGTTCTATATTTACCGTATCAACGCGAGCAAACGCAGTCCACGGATGATTAATCCCGCGCCGTTTAATTTCCTTGCACACTTCAATACAACGGCTTTTATGTGATGTAAAAAGGTCATCGACAATATTAATTTGTTTAAATTTCATGGTGGCAAGCATAGCAAATTCATCAACAACACGATTTGTTTCAAAATAGCGCACCTTCCTGCCAACCATCTTGCTGCCTACACAAAAAATACAATTAAACGGGCATCCCCGTGATGTCATCATGTTGATGGGAAAACCCAGCGCTCTATATTTTGAAAGCTCCACTAAATGCCGTGCAGGGTAAGGGAGTATATTAATATCGGGGATAAAATCCCTGTTGGGATTATGAACAATAGTATTGTCATTATCGCGGTATGAAATGCCTTCAATTTCTGCATATGCATTTTTATTATTCAGGTGCGATAGTAACTGTTCAAATGTCAATTCCCCTTCACCACGCACAATGACATCAACATACGGATGGTGAAGCAACATATTATGTGCATCAAACGTTGCGTGAGGTCCTCCAAGTACTGTGATGATATCTGGATTAATCTGTTTATACACGTTCAGAATTGCTAACGCCTTCTTTATGTTCATCGTAACTCCGGTTGAACCAACAACATCCGGTGTAAATGATGACATAACGTCCTGTGCACGGTTTTCTGAAAACCTGTTGACTATATAATCCTCAATTTTTACTTCAATGTTTTTTTCTTCAAGATATGCAGCAAGTGCCATAAGTCCAAATGGTGGTGATGGCGATTCCTCAAAAGGGTATGGTGGATTTATAAGCAGTACCTTCATAATGTTCCTTTTATTACTTGTAATAGTGAATGTTCAAATAATGACATTAAGAAATCGAACAATATTTAGCAATATTTTTTTAAAAAAATTATGTTTACTCCTTTTCCTCACACTGAAAACGGAGTGAACATAGTGATTTCAAACATATGCTCTGACCCCTTTCCTCAGCACCTACAGTAACATCCGCACACTCTACGTAATACATTTTTTTTCACACAGATAATGCTTATAACACAAAGTTTTGTAATTTCCGACATAACACTGCCCCTTCCCACAGCGCTTTTTGCGATCTCAGCACACTTTGCGTGATGCTTTTTCACACCTTATTTTATGTACATACTAACATGCTAACATTTGCATGTGATAGCCTGATACAATTGAATTATCATTTTTTCATGTATATTTATTAAAATTTATATATTTTAATTGACAATATGATATACTATTCGTACACTTTCAACAACACTATTATTCTAAAAAAATGGTGAGGTTACATATGCTGTCAGATTATCATTACAATACACATACTGTTTTGGACCTTTTTAAAGACGGTGTTAAGAAATATGGCAATAAAGTCTTATTAAACCGTCATAATGGCACACAGTGGGAATCCTTTACCTGGAATCAGGTTGATACAATGGTTAAAGCCCTGGCATCGTACTTCATTGATCTGGGATTAAAACCTGGAGATGTTGTATCAATCTATTCAGAAAATCGCCCTGAATGGGCAATTGCCGATTTAGCCACTCTTTCAATTGGTGGCATTGATGCAGCTATTTATCCAACAAATTCTGCACCTGAAGCAGCATACATACTAAAAGATTCTTCATCTGTTGTGTGCGTGTGTTCATCAAAATTTCAGACTGATAATGTCCTTTCTAAAAAAAGTGAACTGCCCAACTTAAAAAAAATTATTGTGTGCGATGATATCAATTACAATGATGATATGGTGATTACATTTAAAGATGCCGTAAATGCTGGTAATAAAAATCTGCACGTTGATGAAATAGAAAACCGTACAAAGAACGTAAAACCCGACGATGTAATGACATTAATCTATACATCGGGAACAACTGGCGACCCAAAGGGCGTTATGCTGACCCACAAAAATATCATGTTTATTTGTCTTACGTTTAACAAAGTTGAAGCTTTACCAGAAGGTTTTATTCACTTATCGTTACTTCCACTATCTCATTCGGTTGAGCGTACCATGGATTATTATAGCGTGTTAGAGCGTGGAGCTGTAATTTATTATAGCCGTGGTACAGAATACTTTGCAGAAGAACTCAAGGAAATCCGCCCTCAATGCGATATTCTGGTTCCCCGCGTTTTTGAAAAGATATACAACGGCGTTATGGCAAAAGTTAAGGAAATGCCTGAAAAGAAACAAAAGATTTTTAACTGGGCACTATCGGTAGGACTTCAGGCAGCACCATACTTTATGGCAGCAAAACGCAAACCACCACTACTTGCAGTAAAATATGCAGTAGCCAACAAACTTATTTTTTCAAAACTTAAAAATGCACTTGGCCTTGACCGTGTTATCTGCTGGGGTGCTGCTGGTGCACCGCTTGCAAAAGAAATACATGATTTCTTCTGGGCAATGAATCTTCAGGTACGCAAAGGATATGGGTTAACTGAAACTTCACCCGTTTTAGCTGTAGACGGTTCACCAAAAATCAAGCCTATAAAATCTGATGGCTGGATATGTCCATTCCCTGAAACGCAGATAAAGATCGCTGATGAGGGAGAAATCCTGGCCAAAGGCCCACAGTTGATGAAAGGTTACCTCAATAAACCTGAAGCCACAAAGGAAATGTTTACTGACGATGGATGGATAAAAACAGGTGATATTGGTGTCCTTGACAGTGAAGGATACCTTAAAATAACTGACCGCAAAAAAGATATTATCGTCACAGCTGGCGGTAAGAATATCGCACCACAGGTTATTGAACAGCGCTTGCTGATACATCCCTTTATTGAGCAGGTTGCCATCGTTGGGGATGCACGAAAATACATCGTTGCCCTGATTGTGCCAAATTTTGAAACATTAACACAATGGGCAGCCACTCAAGGAATATCTGCACCATCCAATGAGGAACTGGTTAAAAATCCTGATGTACGTAAAAAATATGAGGCAATAGTTAATGAGGTTAATCAGGAGTTTGGCAAGGTTGAACAGATTAAAAAGTTTACACTGCTTCCACAGCAATTTACCCAGGAAACAGGTGAATTAACACCTACACTAAAAATCAAACGCAAAGTTATCCAGAAAAAATATGCAGATATTATAGAAGAAATGTACAAAGAATAAATTTATTCATGCAGAGAGCGCTGATATCACAGAGTTTAGGATATATGCTACCCCATTTCCAGCGCTCTCCGCAACCTCCACATAATACATTTTTTTAACTTAACCCATTTTTTTAAAAAAAAATTATTATCATATCTTGACGAAAATCAAATTCATAGCTAAATTAACAAGTACGAACGTTCGTTCAGAGGTGAATTATGAGCCATACAATCATTGACAAGCGGCAGCAGATTCTTGAAGTGGCAAAAGAGCTTTTTGCCACAAAAGGGTATTCGGCCACGGGCATACGTGAAATAGCCGAAAAGGCAGGCCTGTCGCTGGGGAATTTCTATAATTACTTCAAAAACAAAGAAGATCTATTTAAAAGCCTGCTTGACCCGCAAAATATCCTTGAGCATTTAACTGAAATCAAGCTGATGTTGAATGATAGCTTCCCCTTTAATTTCAAAGATATAATAAAATCCATAAAAACAGTAGTTGATAGCGACTTTCACCTGTACAGGCTGATATTCATTGACCTGACCGAGTTTAATGGAATGCATACTGATAAAATACTTGATAGAATAATCACCGAAGCAACTGTAACATTTAACGCCAACGTTAAAAACTCAATTGTTGGCACCGTCATAAAAGATGAGGATTATCAGTTTTACATTAAGGCATTTATCATTTCAACATTGTCACTTCTGGTAATAGGAAATATTTTGCCATCAGCAAATTTAAATGACAAATCTGATGACTATATTGCAGAAAAGCTTTCCAATGTCATATTGCATGGGATTTTGCTATGAACTATTGGACACACATATTTTTTTGGGCGATAGTTACTGTTTTAGCAAGTGGGGTTGCCTTTGCACAGGAACCCTTTAGCCTTTTATCCGTAGAAGACAAACCAACCCTGAGCATCAAGGGATTTGTTGAAATTGACACCACCACATCCACCTACCCCCATCAGGAAACAGCTGATATCTTTAAAAAAGATGAACTGAAAGCAAACACCACCATCAAATATGGCAAAGAGTCATTCTATGTTTATACTGATATAAATGCGTATCTGTTGCCAAACCTGATAAACAAAAACATAAATCCTGCATATCGATATTCTGAAGAAACAGACATCCTGCGAAATGGCACCATAACGTCCAGCAATACAGAAATTAATTTCCGGGAATGCTATATCAACTATGAGATAGGCTCTGTGCGTTTGCGAGCAGGCAATCAAATATTTGCATGGGGCACTGCTGACGCATTTAACCCAACATCGTACTTTAATACATACGACCTTCGTGAATTTCTGTTCAAGGATGAGGACACTGAACTCAAGATGGGCGTTCCAGCGGTGTCAATGCTTATGACGCTTGGCAACGATACACTTGAGCTTGTCATCACACCGCTGCATATTCCACTGCGCATGCCACAAGCAGGTTCATTCTGGCAACTTACAGTGAAAGAAGGCCCATTTCCAGTAACTATCGCACAACCTGAAGTTTTGCCTTTTGAAATTGCAAATGCTGGCGTTGGTGCACGCTACTATCACAATATTGCTGGCTTTGATGTTCATCTGAGTGCATACCACGGCCCCGATACTATACCCTATCTTTTGCCCGTAAAAACCATACTGCAGCCAAATGAACCTGTTTCAATTCTGGTAGAGCCACGCTACGCTATTGTGAATATGGCAGGCACTGCTCTATCAAAGGCATATAAAGATTTTGTATTTCAGGTTGAGGCGGTGTATTCACCCGATAAAACTGGCGTTGTGGATGTTGATTTGCAAAACTTGAACGCTGCACAGCTACAAACGCTTCTTCCCTACAAAACGCGCAAAAGCCATTTTGTAACATATTCAGCAGGATTCAATTATTTTATACCCATCCGTGATTATTTTAAAGAGCACGAAGGACAATGCGTGTTTACCTTTGAGTGGAGCCAGTCGCACTTTTTTGATAACAAGCTCATGAAGCCAATGCTTTCGGATATTGTTGTGCTGAGATTACAGGACAGCTTTTTTAATGATAAGCTTGATGTAAAAATAAGCTCATTTGTTGAAAAGCAAACGAGTAGTTACATGATAATGCCCCGCGTCAGCTATCGCTTTGACAGTGGTCTTACCTTTGATGTAACGTACGTATATTTGCACATGACAGCTGATTCGTATTTTGCAGGCTACAATAACAATGATTGCGTAACAGGGAGGGTTAGCTATGAATTTTAAAATACTCTTTGTGGCGATAGTTACTGTTATAGCCTTTACTTCCTGCGGAGCACTACAGGAGGATACTGCAGTCATTGCTGGCTCTGTCATAGTGGATGAAGGGATTTCACGTGCTTCAAGCCCTCCTGTTTTTGTAGCCATTGCCAGAAATGGTGATATGGAAGCCATACAAAACAATCCAGCCAACACCATCATTACCGTTATACAACCCGATGATTCAGGAGACTTTTCCATTGAGTGCAAAGACTATGGTTTGAAAAGCGGCGACGAAGTATTCCTGTTTGCATTTATTGATAATGATTATGCAGGCGGTATACCCTACCCCACACCGGGCGATGCTGTTGGCTTTTACAATAACGGGCTCAAGCTTTCATATACCATTGGCGTTGATGGACAGGCCACTATCCTTATTAACCGACAGCAGTATGATTTTGATGCAAACATCATTGGTATACTTGATGGCACAGAATCAGGTAATGTCATTCTTATTGCTTACGCAGGGGATTTCAATTCAAGCAATTTTTCTGATATTGACATTGACGCTGTTATTGGGTACAAAAAGCTTACAAAGCCTGCTTATCCAGTAAGCTTTACCCTCCCTGTTATGCCATACGGATACAACGTCCCAATTGGTGGTGTCTATATCATAGCATTACTTGATGCCAATGCTAATGGCATTCCTGACGAAGGTGACACTATTGGCTTTGCTGTTGAACCTGGCAGCAATACACCGGTAGCTGTAACCGTTACCAATGGTGTGGTTTCTGCTTC
Organism: Spirochaetota bacterium; assembly: GCA_029907515.1. Classification (GTDB taxonomy): domain Bacteria; phylum Spirochaetota; class UBA4802; order UBA4802; family UB4802; genus UBA4802. Next base: position 15,663 of record JARYLT010000076.1, read on the forward strand.
TACCATTAAGTTTGTTATGCCCATATACGGTGAACCTGCTACTAACGATCCCCCATTAACCATCACAGGACAATTTGATGCTCCAGCAGGATACAGCTCTGACCCCACCACAAAGCCAATATTTGTAGTGGTGGCCAGAGGCTCTGACCCCAATGAAGTATTTACCAATATCAAGAACCTGAACACCCAGACATTTGACTTCACCCGCGTTACACAGGGGGAAAACACTTTTGCTCTGACCCTCTCACGCAGTAAGTTTAACCCTGGCGATCAGGTGTTCATCTTTGCTCTGTGGGATAAGGATTATGAGAGCGGTCTGCCTTCCCCTACACAGGGTGATAAATTGGGATTTGTAATGAATAAAAGCAATTTTGCCTACACTGTAACATTGCAGGAAGGAGATAATCAATTAATGAAAAGCGGAACACAATATTTATTTAATGGCAATGGAGGGTATTCGTTTTCTTTAAACCGAACGATTTATAATCACAATGCTGCTATACGGTTTCAGCTTGAGAAAGGAAGTCTTAATGATACACAATTTGCTAACGGCACAAAGGTCATAGTTGTTGCTGTCTATGAAACAAATGATATAGCGCAACAATACTTACAATATGGCACATATAACCTTGATATGGATAAGATTATTGCAACGGCAAATGTACGTATTAATAAGGAATCCGGCTCCAACACCACGGTATATTACACCATGCCCTTAATGCCCGCATTACATGAATCAATACCGGCAACGCAAGATGAACAGCTTTTCATTGATAATGTATGGGTACTGGCTGTACTGGATAGCAACGGTAACGGTAAGCCAGATGATGGAGAAATAATAGCATTTTATTGGGATAGGACTTGGATATTTCAATGGATTTACTACCCTATAAAGCTTCCATCACCCTTAGGAGATGGCACAACAATCTTAAACAAGACAGTGCGTTTTTCAAGTTATACATATTAAGTTGTATAATCAACAATAAACAATAAAGGAATCGGCTTATGAAAAAGTGGTTTAACATAGTGCTTACGTACCCCAAAACAGTGATAGCAATTATCATCGTCATCACCGTACTATTAGGCAGTGGCGTATTTAAGATACAGTTTGATAGCTCCCTTGATGCTGTCATGCCCAGGCATGATCCTGAATATTTACTGAATGAAGAAGTAAAAAAGACCTATGGCAACACCGGCAAATTTATTATTATCGATGTTGCATCAAGTGACATGCTACAACCACACATTTTAACACTGGTATCCAATCTTCATGATGACCTTGAAGAATACAGGCGATTTGATGAAGCACGGGAAATGCACCGGCTTTCTCTTTTACAGGAACTATCGCATAACAAAAACATTACTAAACAAATGCTGTTACAGACATTTGCAGATGATCCTGTTTTTACACGCTACATTATGCAAATCTTACAACAGCTTGACATTGAAGGTGACAGGCTTTCACAACACGATATGACAAAGATTATTAAAAAATTTACCAGAACCATTGAAGTCAAACGCAATGAAACCGTTGATTTAATCATTTCCCCCTTTACCATGAAAGACCTTCGTGGCCAAAACG
>JARYLT010000077.1 GCA_029907515.1 Spirochaetota bacterium
TACCGACTCACTAACAAATTATTGTTGCAATTATTCTCTTCATACGTATACGTTGGTTGTAGCATTGTGCTCCTCCTGTAATAAATGTTTTTGCTAAATTCTTTATTATCTGGTAGGAGTACAATGCTTCTTTACAAGCATTTTTACACACTCTATGGGACATTACCTTTATAAATTTATAAAAATTATTAAATTATATAGCTGTCAATTGTTTTATCTTAGAAAATTAATGCATTGTAATAACATGAAATGAATAATTGTTGACTTATAGCACATATATATTTTATGTGTTACTGATGAGTATTAATTGTGAGATTCATATCGCTTATCACCTCTTATCTATTGCTTGTTGCATTCCCCAATTAATCATCATCTGAAAGATTTTAATTACATATGTATAAGCATTGTTATTGAATTAATAATCATGAAACTCTTTTTTTCATAGGAGGTTTTATATGGTAAAAAACTTTCAATTATTCATTTATTATGTATCACTGCAACGTTAATAATATTTTCAGCAAGCAACGGCTGTACAGTTCAAATAGCACCGCAAGACAATGCTGCAGCTAAAAAACCTGAGCAAAAAACTTATAGCTTTAATTATTCTAAAAAGAAATCCAAAAAAGAAGTAAAACAAAATGTATCAGAACAGAAAGCACCTGACACAACAGTAAATGTTACCGATACTGCCATTAAACCAGGTGATATTGTATGGGCATGTTTTTCTGATTGTCATAGTTTCAGATCACAATGGGGACAGGCGAAAATTGTTACAATAGCTACAGAAGCAACAAATGGTGAATATGAAGTTCAATGGTTATATAATACACATGCTACAGCTACTGGTTCAAAAAAATGGGTAAAAAATGTTATTCTCAAATGGCATAGGGCTAAGATAGATGAATTAAAACCAGGGATGGTTGTGTTGTGTGGAGCAGATAATATATCGTATCCTGGAGTTGTTAAGGAAGTATTTGCTTATAAAAATGCTGTTGTAGTAGAAAATTTCTGGTCACCCACTGAAAAAATATGGACTGATACATGGGAAGGTGAATATTTAGGAGCGGTAAAGGTTATAGAGAACCCTGTAATGAAAGACCCCCGTGTTAAATGAAGAAGATCATAACAATGCTTATACATTTTCTAAAAAAGGTATCTTATTTGATATCTTTTATTGCCTCAAAAATAGTTTTAAACTGTGATTTTTTCCTGTAAAAAACAGGTGGTTGTCCTAATGGGGCTTCAACCTTAACCCATCCACCGCTATATTCCTTCCCTGACCATACATGTACCCATTCATCCTTTGGAAGATATACCTTCCACTTTCTTCTTCGTGGCCTGTACACAGGTGCTACCAGCACATCACGACCCAGTAGAAATTGATACTGCAACGAATGCAGCTTTTCATCATCAGGATAATGGATGTAAGGATGGCGCATCAGTGGTAATCCATCAGTATGATACTCATCTTTACAATGCTCAAAATATGGTTTTAAGATGGTATGGATTTTTGTCATTTTTGCTAAATGCTGCAGCGTTTCCATATTACTGTCAAATTGCCAGTTTACATCAGGTCTATTTCCTTCGTGTGTCCTCATTACTGCTGTGAACGCACCCAGCTCTGCCCAGCGCATAAAAAGCTCTTTTTTTCGCTTAATCCACCCCAATGTGGTATAACCACCAATATCCGCGTGAAAATATCCCACACCGCAAAATCCCAGTGAAATACCTGCAGGTATCACCGAAGCCAGTCCATCATGCATGCTCCAGTTAACGAGTTGATCCCCTGCCCACATCAATGTACTGTATTGAGACGTACCTGTATATCCTGCCCTTGTAAAAAATACTATCTCACCCAGCTTACCTGCTTCTTCTAACGCTTCATAATTGACACGTGCCCAATCTGCGGGATATCTGTTGTGGTACAATTCAGCAGATTCCCCAGAATAAAGCTTTGCATCGGTTTCCAGATATTCACCAAAATCGGCCATCCAGCCACCAAGACCAATACCAATCATATGCTCTTTAATAACATTTTTAATCCATTCGCGCGTTTGGGGATTTGTCAAATCTAACGTGCCAGCAATTATTCCAGTAGTATCAAACGTTTTAACTGTACCATCCTGATTGTGTACCAAATACCCATTGGAAGCAGCCTCTTTATACAGGTCACCCTCAGAATTTAAAAAGCAGTTAATATACCCTAAAAATTTTATATTTTTGTGCGATAGTTCCTGTATATATGATGGCAGGTCTGAATACAAATCTTCATTATATTTCCAGTTCCAGAAAAGCCTCTTGCCAAACCAGGTTATTCGTCGGCCAACCCAGTCCTGTACCCACAGCGCTGAAACCTTAACTCCCGCATCAAGTGCAACCTGTAATTTTTTCTTCACAACATCAGTGCCACCCTGCATTCCTATCCACATGCCATCATGCACCCACTGAGGTAGCCGTGGCTGTCGCCCCAATAAATCCCCTACTGCTTTAATACATTCAGCTGGTTTTTCATACACACCAATAACCAGTGATTCAGGAATCTGCCAGAAATGAAGTATATGCTCTTTCTTTTTAAATTCAAATTCTGCATATGACGATGCATTGCAGTGGATAAAGTAATTGCTGCTTGATACAAACGTTGGTTGCGGATAATACGTTGTGTACCATGTACCTCCAGCGCCATATAGTACATTGGCTAACAATGTTATCAGATCATGTCCCCGCCCTACTCCCTGCTCCTGTACCCATAGGGGAAGGTTCTTTTTCTTTAAATCCAACTTTGAAAACTGTTCACCACAACCATAGATATGTTCATGAATATCGGCAACACAATGCAACCAGAATCTATTAAAAGGTTTTTTTGCTTTAATGTTAATAGTGCAATATGTATCTGCAGTTATTGTCAACTCTATAGCATCTTCTAATTGTATTGTAATATTGTTTTTATCTTCTTTAACAGTAAAATGCTTCAAATGCTGCTTTGACGTAATGGAATCTTTTAGTTTAAAATTGCCTTCTTTCATCCGATATACTGCGCTACCAAAACCCACCGCAATGCATGGCTTTTTTACAGAGTGCATCAAGATACATCGATTCTTGTAATATAGTGAAAACGATGAATCATTGTGTTCAATTTTTAGCATGTCACTATTCCCCAGTTTTGAATTCGAGCTGCTATCTCAAATGGTTTTATGAAATCGCCGTACACCATTGATGCATGATGAGCAATACCATTATAGATAATGGTATCAAGAACATTTCGCACAGGCACATCAAAGGTAACTTTTAAATATGTCCCTTTTAGCAATTTATCCATTGTAACGCCATGAGCTTTCAATAATAATAAGCGATAGTTACTGCCATCAAAATCAAATCTGCATATTGACACATCACCAGGTTTCAATACAAAGCCTGCCGTAACACCTTTTCCTGCGGCAAAATATGTATCAAGCGATGCTGTGCTTGCAGTATCTTTGAGTGTGAATGGCGCAACACCGCAATGCCACAGCAGTGCAAAATTTTCTTCAAGATTTACCTGTGAAAAATCAAATAAGAATGGTGTTTGCGCACCCAGCGCTTTGTGAGCTAACATGGATAGTGCACCATCAACGTCACCTTCACAGGCAATGACAAAATTCTGTGCCTGTACCAGCGACATGGCTGCACATGGCGCAATGCCAAATTCAGCGGCAAATTCAGGCCAGCACCGAATTGCCAGAGCAGTAAGGTTATTATCTTCCATAAAACTGTGTAGCCTGGAACTTAATTCTGCAACCTTTTGTTTCTGTGTGCTATTAATGTCGCTCGTATCAAAATTACTTTCTATAACGTCAGCATATTGGTTTTGGTACTGCTTATTAACAGGATAATTGAATACATGCGGTAACTCATAATGTTCAATCATTGTGCCACACTGTGCATACAATGCAGGATGCCATGTATCCAGGTTAAAAAATCCATGTGCGTGATAGCCAACCAGTCCAATTTTAGCATTTTTAAGCATGGAAATAATCCGTATAGCACCAATCCAGTCAGTATCTATGGTGTTACCAAAATGAGCATCGTAGTTGCGTATCCCTGCTTTATACAGGTTGCTTGCATCTAAATTTACGCCACAAATTGAATTGAGCCGTATTTTACCGCCATCATATGGCAATTCAGGCAATCCCCACAGCATCACAGGAACACTGACATGTTTTATCAATTCCAGAGCTAAGTGCCCTAAATGAAATGTTCCACTGATACACACAAGAGCATCTATATTGTTCTTTTTTAAGAAGGCAATAGCCTTTTGTGCATCTTCTACTTCAAATACAAGTTCATTGTAGCAATGCCACTGTACAGCTTTAATCTTTTTTAACTGTGATTGTATGGAACCATATATTTCTTTAGCTGCACTGTAATCAAAGGTTTTACGAGCAAAACATACAACACCAACAGTTACTTCTTTCATTATTATCACCTATTGCTTTTTAAAAAGATTTTCATATTTATAACCGGTTAATACTTCACAAATTTTTTTAACAAATGGTTCAACTGCATCTTTGCTTCCACCGGATTTTAATCTGTTAATTTCCTGAATAAGAATTGGATGTGTTACCGGTGTAATTTTAAATTTTAATGAAATGAGAATACCACAGAGCATAAGCGTTGATGGAACCAGTGCAAACATCAAGCGTAGATACTCTAATGTTTCAGGGGATTGAACGGTATTTGCTTTATATCCAATAGTTTGCAACACTAAACCAAATATAGCCAGCACAACTGCCTGTACCAATTTTCGTATAAATGTCATGGCACCTGCATATACACCTGCCTGCTGTTTGCCGGTTATGAGTTCCCCAACATCAGTCACTGAAGGCAAAATTGCCCAGGGTATCATGGTTCCTGCCGACATACCAGCTCCCATCAGTACTGAAAGGGCAACGATGTATTGTAGCGGAGTAGCACTATCAAACAAAAGAGTACTTACAAGAGCTATCGCCCATATACTTACCCCTACACGATAGGAAAAACCCTTACCTTTTTTATTTGCAATAAATACATATACGGGCAAAAACAAAACCTGTGTCACAAGCATGGCACCAAGACACATGGTGAAAATATGCGGCTTTTGAATATAGTAGGTAAGATAATAAATAAACATTGCCATGATTAAATCAAGTGCTGAATATGCGCAGATATACAAACCAATATGAACCCTGAACGATTTGTTTGTCCATATAACCAAGAGATTTTTGAAAAAATCAGTAAGAGATTTATTTTCCACCTTTACATCAGGCAGTTCCCATGTTCCAAAAAATACGATAATCCATGGTAAAGCAAAAAAAACAGCAAACATAATACTCATTACAAGGAAACCCTGCCCCTTATCCGTAAATGCATCAACAACCATTTTAGGTACGGTACCTGATATGAGTGATGATATCTGCGAGAAAATTAACCGTGCTCCTGATAAGCGCGTCCTGTCTTTATATTCGCGTGTCATCTCAGCATTGAGCGCTGAATATGGAATCATCACCATGGTAAAGGCCGTACTGAAAAATACATACGCACAGGCGTAATAAATAAATTTAATGATCTGATTTTCAGATGAAAATGGCACCCACATAGCAATAAAGCTAAGAACAATTGGGAGCATCCCCAGTAAAAAGAATATTCTACGCCTGCCATATTTTGACTTAGTGGTATCAGAGATGTATCCCATGATTGGGTCACTCATAGCATCCCATGCCTTACCTGCCAGTACCACAAGTCCTGCCAGAGCAGGATTTAGTTTTGCTATATCAGTTAAGAAATATATAAATAAAAGATTTATGACAACAAAAGAACCACCACCAAAAATATCGCCAACGCCATATGACAATAAATTTTTAAAAGTAATTTTTCTTTCTTGATTCATAAGACCACCTGTTTTAAATTGTAAAAAATTGTTGCATAAGTAAAAATATTAAAATAAAATGTCATATTATAATTAATATAATGATATTTATGTAAAAATAAATCGTTATCGACAATATGTCAAGGAAATTATCACATTCAGGAGTAATGTTATGGCACATGGCGAAAAAATAAATAAGCGAAAAGAAAATAAACGCAAACATATAGTTGATATTTTCAGGCAACATCCTGTATTATCAAAAGCTGAAGCTAAACGGTATTCTGGATATTCCATGGATACCATTATGACTTCTTTTAAGATTTTAAAAAACACCGGCATTATCATCCCCACTGAAGGCAGACAGAAGGAAAAAGGCCGCAAGGCATCATTCTTTACGCTTAACCATGAAAAGCAGGTATATTTAGGTATCACCTTTAATCAAAAAGCATTATACACATCTATCGTTAGTTTCAGCAACAAAGTTTTAGCCAAAACAAAAGTTGGGATTTCCAGCAGTATTTCAAAAGAAGAATTTACCCGGGTTATGCTACAACAAATTGACGAAGTATTATCAAAAAATCCTGTTTTTACAAACAATCTTGTTGCTGTAGGTTGCACAGTACCTGGCGATATTGATACCAGAAATGGAATCTTACGATCATATACACTCATGCCTCAACTGAAGGATTTTAATTTTAATGAACTGTTATCCACTAAATTTCCCAATACACGAATATTTTTTGATCATAATATCAGCAGCATGATTTCATATATCTTATCAACTTCTGATATTAATCAGCGTTATGACAGGATAATGGTTGTTTCAGCACGTGCAGCAAGTGCTGTCGGACTAATTTATAAAGGGGCGATAGTAAACAGTAGAGGGGAAATTGGCCATATCAAAGTCTGTGATGATAACCACCAATGTATCTGTGGAAGAAGTGGATGCCTGGACTGCTATTTTTCCTATGAAGCATTTGTCAAATTATTACAGCAGCGAAATGCCATAGATGAAAATGAATGCTACGATAATGTCATAGCAAAACTTAATAACCATTATACTAATAGAACAGAAGGTATATTTGAAAAGCTTGATACAGCACTGAAGTTTTTTTCTGAAGCATTACTTGATGTAACTAATGTTTTCTCACCTGATTATATTCTTCTTACTGGAGATTTGTTTGAAATATACAATGATCCCGTTGCCCAGATAGATATGCATATTAAAAATCTATTTCATGATACCGGATATATTTCAATGTACAAACGGGCATTAATGGAATTCCAGAGTATAAAAACTGAATCAATAGCACACGGGGTATGCTTGAGTTTAATAAAGCAGGATTGGGGATATACAGCATAATTACTTCTTTTTCAACACTATAACTGTAACATCGTCACCTAATCCTACGTCACCCCTGAATTCATTAAACGTTTTAATGATATAATCACAAATTTCCTGTGCAGTTTGTCCCTGAGCATGCAAAAAAGATTCTTGAAGTCTCTCAAATCCAAATTCTTCAGCATCTTTGTTTTTTTGTTCAGTAATACCATCGGTATATAATAACAACATATCCCCTGACCTTATAGTAAATTGAAGTGGCCTATATGAAGTTTGAAATACACTTTTTCCTAAAAACATTCCCTTAATATCTTTTTCTTTATGTGCACAAACAACAACAGTATTAGTTTCTTTGCGTTTCAAAAGCATATCAGTATGGGCAGCATTTACATATTCAACCTTACCATTTTTAAAACGCAAAAGTATGCCCGTTAAATAATTATCAACATGTTCCAGTTCCTGTATTAATTCCTGATTGATAAATTCTATTACTTTGCCCAAATGCAGATTAATAAGTTTCATGAAATGACGAAAAATAATTGATTTTGACATTATTGTTAACAAACCGGAGGCAATACCGTGCCCGGAAACATCAAATAATCCAATTCCAACTAATTTATCATTTTCAATATAAAAATCATAAAAATCACCTGATACTCCTGACATTGCCTGAGCATATAGACCAATGTCATAATTATCAACAACCGGTACTTTTTGTGGAATAATACTGCGCTGAACATTTACTGCCATTATCATATCTCTCTGTGCAATTTCCTGCTGTTCACGTATCTGGTTTAATGCAAGTTTTAATTCCTGATTTGCTTCATATAATTGTCGCGTCCTGTCCTCTACTTTTTTCTCCAATGTCACATTTAATTCTTCCACTTCATTATGATACTGAACTGTTTGAATTGCCAATATCGCTGCTATAGAAATCAAAAATGATGGGAAACCAAAACCCATAAGATATATAGCATCATCAATCTTTAATATATTATGAACAATAAGATCCCAGAAAGCACAAAAATAAAATGGGATACTACCTATTATCAAAATTTTAGCTTCTCTTTTCTTTTGTTTTAAAGCAATGATTGTAATAGAAATTATATAGATAGCGGGTATTATAAAAAACAGAATTACTTTATACCGTAGATTCAAAAAGCCTGGATAATCTTTTGCAAGTAATAATATTATAGATGGTACAACAGTTGCAAAAATTAATAAAGCTTTAATAATAACGTTATCAGAAATATTTAGATACCTGGTTAAAAACCTTGATAATAAATATGCTATCACAAAAATTAAAACAAAGATTATTTTTTGAAATAAAAGATATGAAATAAGATTATAATGGAATCCAGGTAGACGGGTAACAAAAAAATTTATTAAATATAAAGAAAATGCAATACATGTTAATCCAAAATATAAATTTTCTATGTCTTTTTTACGCAATGAATACATCAGTATGTAATAACAACCAACTAACAAAAAAAGAAAAGAAATAATTGCGTTTATTCTTGAATCTATGAAGTCTAAATAATCGTATTCCTTTTCTAATTCTTTATAATTCCCAATAATATTTTTTCCAGCGATAGATCCTTCATGGTTAACATAAACCTTAATCAGCAATACATTATTTTCATTTGTTTTCAAAATACTTTTTGGCAACATATATAATCTATATTTATTCCATTCACTAAAAAAATTTGGTGGAAATTGTCCCGTGATACCAACAAGCTCACCATTACAATATGTTTCATCAGCTATCATTATTCTTCCTAACAATACTCCTATTAATGGTGCATTTACTATTTGATCTGAAGCAGTAAAATCACTGCGTAACCATACAAATCCTTCGTAATCGGGAACTAATGTATGCAAATTATTAGTAGCGTTTAACGGCTTAAATGGCATTTTTATAGCATCATGATAGCCCTGTTCTGACTTGCCGGCAGCATATTTCCATTTCGCTAGGTGAAGAACCTCGGCAACAACTAATGATTGGGATATTATAGATATTATAATTAATATCAAAAGAAGGATAAAAATTGAATTGTTTTTTTTAATCATCAAGGAATTCCTCCTATAGAAAATGCATTAAACCTTTACTATCTCTTTTATTAAATCCTTTTACATTAGTACAAAAAAAATTAATACATACCTTATTAATTTCCATATATGTTATAACTTTACTTTCAGAAAATCTAACTACAGCACCACCAATATTCGTATATATATAAAAAAAATCAATATTATTATCGTTATCGACATATATGTTAATAAAAATTTTACTTAACTGGTATTTTAATTTATCCGACATAATAAATATATGAGACATAAATTTTATTATGCGAGGTACTTATGCCAGCAAAAAAGAAGACCAATTCATTTATAAAGCAGCTAAAAAAATATATCTCAATCAAAGGATTGGAAATAGTAATACATCTTGTAAATGGAGAAGTCATTGAATTGCAGAATAATGTACGCCTGGAAAAAAATAATATTGTCGTCAGAAATAAAAACAGGGAATTTCACATCCCAATTTCAGATATTAAATCAATTGACCTGTATGCAGCATAAATATTTTTAATATTAATACTAATAATTATTGACATCATTCAATATTTATATATCAATTTTTGTAACTTTACAAACAATTCACTATACTTAAAATGTATAGTGAATTGTGCTTTATATATGGTTTTAATTTACTATTTTGTTTTGTTTGTTTTTAGATTATCTAGTGTATCAAACAGAGCATGCACCGTGATTTTTATATTGTATCATTAAATTTGTGTAAAGAATACTGAATATGTCCAGGATACAAATACAAGTTATTAATATAATCAGTGTGATCCTGTTTTCTTTTATCACTGCTCAGGTTATTAATCAGAGTATAAAATTTTTCATAAAACCTGCTGATTTTAAAAATTATGTCCACACTAGGTATAAACCAGCAACAACATCGTTAAAGAGTTTTAATGAATATCAATCAATGCTTGATTCTAATTTCTTCAAAGTAGCTACAGTAGATAGTTCTGGTGCAGCTTCAATAAGCAGTGAAATAAATGAATTAGTGGTATTGGGAACTATCTCTGGCCCCCCAGGTATTGCAAGAGCTTTAATTAAAAAACAATCTGAAAGTTCTGCACAAATTTATAAGATTGGGATGGATGTATATGGGTTCAAACTTATTAAAATTGATAATGCAAAAGTTTATTTAAAAAAAGATGGAAAAGTTGAAATTATTGACATGTTTGCAAAAGAAAAATCACCTTCTTCAAGTTCCGGACCACAATTATCACAACAAAGTTCTCCAAATAGAATAGTAAAATCTATCAGCAAGTCAGAAATTCAGCAAAAAGTATTAAACAATCTTGACAATGCACTTAATGGTGTTAGAGCTGGGCCATATCGTGTGGGTGGAAAAATTGAAGGGTTTAAACTTTTTTCTGTTGCTCCTTTTAATATTTTGTATTCAATGGGAGCCCGTAGCGGTGACATAGTAAAACGAATTAATGGGCAACCAATTGATAGTACTGAAAAATTGATGAAGATGTGGGAAACATTAAAAACTGATACACGTTTTGTTATTGAACTGGAACGCTCAGGCCAGATGATTACGTATGATCTGAATGTTTCGGATTAGAATACATATACTATTAAATACATGGCTTTACTGGTGGTTCAATGAAAAAAAATAAATTAAATTTCAATTACTATCTGTTTATTATACTTTCAAGCTTATTCATTATATCATTTCTTTATGCTCAACAGGAAAATACTAATCCTGAAAAACCTGCTGAGACCCAGACTCCACAGGCTGAAATTATTACACCAAAAGATGAACCAAAAGAAACTCAAGCAAAACCAGAAATTAAAATAGAAAAAATTAAAGGTAAAAAGAAAGACGAAGAAAAATATTTTACCCTCAACTTTAAAGATGTTGAGTTGTCTGAATTTTTAAGTGTAATGAGCCAGCTTATTGGTAAAAATATTGTTATTGATGAACGTGTCAGAGGTAAAATTACAATTTCATCGGTAAAGAAGATACCTGTCAAAGATGCATACGAAGTAATGAAAGCAATCCTTGAATTAAAAGGATTTGCAGTAGTGGAATCCGAGAACCTTATAAAAATTTTACCAATCAAAGATGCAATTAAGAAAAATGTTGAAGTAATTATTGATACTACAAAAAAGCAGATTGTACCTTCAGATGACCAGACCATTACTTATTTACAGGAAATTAAAAATGCCGATGCAGAACAGATTGCAAATGTTTTGCGAGCATTAAAATCGCCTAATACTGACATTATTGTTTACCGAGACTTAAATATAATTATTTACAGCGGTACAGCATCAGAAATACATGGTTTGATTAAAATTGCCTCCTCGCTTGATAAAAAAATTCAGGAACTTGAAGTCGATAAAACCATCAAGGGAGATATTAACGTTGTGCATCTTGAAAATGCTGATGCTGAAAAGCTGGCTGCAGTTTTATCCAGAATTCCTTTTGCAGAGTATGCTGCAATAAGTAAAGGCGACCAATCACAGCAGGTTGATGTTACCAAACAGGCACAGCAAATTGCACAGGCTAAAGCGACAATAACTGATAAACAGAAACTATCGATCATAGCAAATAAAGAAACCAATTCACTTATAATAACAGCTAAACCTGAAGAATTCAGGATGATAAAAAATATCATTGACCAGCTGGATATCGTACGTGAACAGGTTTTAATTGAAGCATTAATTATTGAAGTATCTGCAGATAGTGGCTGGGGTTTTGGCATAGACTGGATGCTGGGTGACCAATACAGTTCACATCTTTATGGCGGATCATCAATACAGGGAACCCCACCATCATATACACTTCCATCAGGTATGACAGGTAAAAAAATTGCAGTGCCATTATCAACAGGATTCCAGATTGGTTATCTTTCAGATAAATCCATGTTGGGTTTTGCATTGTTAAATGCAACTGGTGCAGAAAAACATTATAACATTCTATCTACACCGCAAATCCTTACAACTGACAATCAGGAAGCTGAAATAAATGTTGGGGAAGAAATTCCTGTCCCAACCAACAATAGAATAAGTGACACGGGTGTCCAGTTTTATACCTATGAATATAAATCTGTTGGAGTAAAACTAAAACTTACCCCTCATATTACATCCCAAAACAGCATAACATTAGACTTATATCAGGAAGTTAATTCTGTTCTTGGGCAAACAACAGTGCTTGAATCAGGATCAGTAATTCCTCCTAAATTGGGTAAGCGGGATATTAAAACAAAAATTAATATTGCAGATGGAAAAACTATAGTGGTAGGCGGATTAATTACCAACAATAAAAGTGTTGAAGAAACAAAAGTTCCCATTTTAGGAGATATCCCCTTATTGGGTTGGTTTTTTAAACGCAAAGTTGTTGAATACAAAAAAACCAATCTTCTGGTATTTATTACACCTCATATTGTTACAAAACAATCAAAAATTGATGCGTTAACCGAACAAAAACGCGAAGAACAAAGAAGACTACAATTAGACTAGCTATGATAGGTATTAAGAATAAAAAAATTGGGCAGATTTTAATTGATAAAAGATTGATCACCAATGAAGATCTTCAGGATGCCCTTCTCTCGCAACAATCAACCCCTTTGAAAATAGGACAGATCTTTATAAAAAAGGGGTTAATTAATGAATCAGATTTATTACAATCACTTGCAGCCCAATTTTCAATGGAATTTGCCGAAACATTGAATTTTTCTGATGATGGAAATATACTCAATGCAATTCCAGCCCAGTTTTTAAAGAGATATAAAATAGCTCCCTACTCTGTAAATGTAAAAAAGAATATTATTAAAGTTGCCACCAATGATCCTCTTTTGATTCAGCCATTAGATAACATTAAGATTATCTTTGAAAATTACAAAATTGTACCTGTCGTATCAACTGAAAAAGAAATTCAAAAAATAATTAATAATCATTATGAACTTTTGAAAGAAAACTCAACAACATCGGTAATAGAAAATCTTGAAGAATCTGATTTCGAAATTTTGACATCCCCCATTACAGAAACTGAAGACATCCTGGATATGGCCAATGAAGCACCAATTATCCGTCTTGTTAATACTGTAATCAAACAGGCCATAGAAGACCGTGCAAGTGATATACATATAGAACCATTTGAAAAAGATCTCGTCATACGGTTCAGAATTGATGGTATTTTATACAACATGTTTACTCCACCTAAGAAATATCAGGCAGCCATTATATCACGAATAAAAATTATGGCCAATTTAAATATTGCAGAAAACCGTCTTCCTCAGGATGGGAGAATACAATTAAAAGTTGGTGGGAAGGATATAGATATTCGTGTTTCAGTATTCCCTACATATTATGGCGAACGCATTGTTTTGCGATTACTCAATAAGAGTGACATGAAATTTGATCTGGATTCTTTAGGGTTTTCCAAAGAAACATTAAAAGTATTCAATGACTTAATAAAAAAAACACATGGGATAATACTTGTTACAGGGCCAACTGGTAGCGGTAAAACAACAACTTTATACAGTGTCTTAACACGCCTTAATACTGCCGATGTAAACATCTTAACGGTAGAAGACCCAATAGAATATCAGCTTCATGGTGTTGGCCAAATGCAGGTCAAGCCAAAAATAGACCTTAGCTTTGCAGCAGGACTCAGATCAATATTACGGCAGGACCCTGATATAATAATGGTTGGTGAAATACGCGACTTAGAAACAGCCGAAATTGCAATCCAGGCAGCATTGACTGGTCATAGAGTTTTTTCAACTATTCACACCAATGACGCTGCCAGCGGGATTACCCGTCTTCTTGATATGGGAGTTGAACCATTTCTTATTGCATCATCGGTCAATGCTTTCTTAGCTCAACGATTGGTACGTACTATATGCCCTCACTGCAAGCAATCATACAAACCCGATCCTGTTGTACTCAAGGATCTGGGTATTAAGCCCTCTCAAATCCAGGGAAAAAAATTATATAGAGGCAAAGGCTGTGATAAATGTATCAACACCGGCTATTTAGGCAGAACAGGAATTTATGAGCTACTCCCTGTTACCAATGACATACGAAAGCTAATTATGGAACACGCTGATGCAGTACAGATTAAAGAAAAAGCTATTTCCAATGGAATGAAAACATTGCTTCAGGATGGTG
Source organism: Spirochaetota bacterium (assembly GCA_029907515.1). GTDB lineage: Bacteria > Spirochaetota > UBA4802 > UBA4802 > UB4802 > UBA4802. The sequence continues at coordinate 14,427 of JARYLT010000077.1, forward strand.
TAGAAAAAGCGCTTCAGGGCATTACAACATTAGAAGAAGTATTACGGGTTAGCTAAGCCATGATATTTGAATACATTGCTCTAACCAACAAAGGTGAATCTGTAGCAGACATTATTGATGCACCATCTGAAGTTATTGCACGTCAACGCTTACGAGCTAACGGATTATATATAGTAAAAATTTCAAAGCAGGATTCGGAAATAGCTGCTACTCCTGAAATTTCATCTAATATTTTTAACACCATAATTGACAGAATATCATACTATATAAGTTTACAACTAAGTGCAAAAGAGATCAGTACTTTTTCACGACAATTATCGACCATGCTTAAAGCTGGCATGCCTCTTTTAACATCTATATCAACAATAATCGACCAGATAGAAAACCCAATTTTTAAAAGAGCAATTATTGATATTAAAACAAAAGTTGAGGAAGGATCATCTCTGTCTAATGCACTTGAAAGGCATCATTATATTTTTAATGAAATGTATATAAATATGATTCGTGTTGGTGAAAGTTTAGGTTCACTTGATAATGCTCTTGAACGGTTAGCTGATCTGGAAGAAAAAAAGAATTTATTAAAAAGTAAAGTTCAGTCAGCTTTATGGTATCCTGCTTTTATGATAATGTTTGCCATTGCAGTTGTCACTTTCCTGATGGTAAGTATCATACCTTCATTAGGCAGAATGTTTGCAGAATTAGGTAAAGATTTACCAATACCTACTAAAATAGTAATGGGTATCAGTAATTTTATTACTTCATTCTGGTATGTTATTCTTATAATTATTATATTAGGTATATACTATTTTAACCGATACAAAAAAACAGACGAAGGAAGAAGAAAGATAGATGAATTAAAGTTAAAATTACCAGTAGTAAGCTCACTGTATAAAAAAATATTAATCCATAGATTTACCTATAATTTAGGGATTCTGTTATCCAATAGAGTTGATGTAATAAAATCATTTGAGATAGTTCAGCGCTTAATGCGAAACGTTCTTATAGAAGAAAATATAAAAAAAGCAGCCAAAATGGTACAGGAAGGATCTTCAATTTCAAATGCATTATCAAAAGAAAGGTTTTTGCCACAATACATCATTGGTATGATTGCTGCAGGCGAATCAAGCGATACTGTAGATGAGATGTTGCTGAATATTGGGAAAATATATGAAAATGAGATCGAATTATCAATAAATAGCATGACAAGCCTCATAGAACCAATTATTATTGTCTGTATGGGATTTGTTATTGGCTTGTTAGTAATTTCTGTACTATTGCCAATTTTTGAAATGAATTTAATAGTTAAATAACGTATAATACAAAGTTTTTAAGGGGGATTAATATGAAGTTACAGAGTTTGCTTATATTTATTAAAAGAATTTCAAAATATCTTAACAGCGATAAAGGCTTCACGCTTATAGAATTGTTAATTGTCATCACAATAATTGCCATACTATCAATTATCGTCGTCCCCAGGTTTATGGATATACCTCAGAAAGCAAAGGTTGAAGCTGCACGTCAGCAGATAGCTGCATTTTCAATAGCTCTGGACCACTATTATCTGGATAATGGTAACTATCCTACAACCGAACAGGGGCTTCAGGCACTCATTGAAAAACCAACAACCGACCCCATCCCACAGAATTACAATCCAAAAGGTTACATGGATAAAAAGAAAATTCCCAATGACCCATGGGGTAATCCTTATGTTTATAATTGTCCGGGGCAGCATGGAAATGACTATGAGATAATGAGCTATGGTGCTGATGGCAAAGAAGGTGGAAGTGGATTTGATTCTGACATAACAAGCTGGCAATGAACAATCGTTTATGTATGATAAAATGCCTGAAAACCAATAGCAATGGTTTTACATTAATTGAACTGATAGTAGTTATTGCAGTTTTTTCCATATTATCTATTGTTGTAATGCCACGTATTATTAATTATCTTTCATCAGCACGAGATAATTTTTTAATTTTAAGTACAATAGTTACTAAATCATTTGATGATGCATTTATCAACAATCGTACCAATTTTATCGTATTCCATTGTCAAAGCAAAGAAAATGAGATTTCAGAGATTTCAAATCCACTGTTTGAACGTACCAATGGTATATCGGTAGCAATTCTTAATGAAAATTCCGAATTTATAGATAATCCAAATAAATTATTAAAAAACAGAGAATTCCCGGATTCATTTGCCATAAAAGAAATTCTTTTACCAGATGGCTCAAGTTATACTTCCGGTAATGTTATGATACCAGTTTATTCATCAGGGTCAACCAGTGGAGCTATTGTCCATATAATAACAAGTAATGAGGAAGAATGGTCGTTGATTATTAATCCATATATAAAAGTTCCTAAAGTAGTTAAAGGGTATACTACGTATGAAGATATCAAATAATGGGTTTACCCTGATAGAAATTCTTGTTGCAATAGCAATATTATCTATCGCCATGTTAGGTATTATGAGCGCAGTATCATCCGGGA
>JARYLT010000078.1:0-8818 GCA_029907515.1 Spirochaetota bacterium
CAGATGGTGTTCCTGTTATTATCCATACTGATGAATCAACAGATTTTAAAATAAACCCCAAAATGCTTGAAAAACATATAACAAAAAAAACCAAAGCAATAGTTATAAATTCACCTTCCAATCCTACAGGCTCAATGTACACAATGGATGAACTAAAAGCTATTGGAGAGGTTTTAAAAAAATATGATATATGCATTGTAACTGATGACATTTATGAAGTCATTGTTTATGACAATAAAAAGTTTTGCAATATAGTCAATGCTGTTCCCGAACTCAAACCAAAAACAATGGTATTGAATGGTGTTTCAAAAACGTATTCAATGACTGGATGGCGTATTGGGTATATGGCTGGTGATGAAACTATAATAAAACAGGTAGAGATGATTCAAAGCCAGTCAGTATCCAATCCAACATCTATTGCACAATGGGCAGCAGTTGAAGCATTAACTGGTGATCAGAGTGTTTTAAATCCAATGCTTGAAGCTTTTGCACGAAGACGTGAAATCATTGTAAAAGGGCTTAACGAAATTCAGGGTATTGAATGCCATAATCCTGATGGTGCTTTCTATGTTTTCCCCAATGTTAAAGGTGTATATTCTTTGCCAGGCTTTAAATCTATCAAAGATAAATACAAAGATGCAGCTTTGTCCTCAAAATTATCATCATATCTCCTTGAAGAAGCACGAGTTGCAGTAGTACCTGGAGTTGCATTTGGTTCAGATGACAACATACGATTATCCTTTGCAACATCTGATAAAAATATTATTGAAGGTCTTAAGAGAATAAAAGAGGCAGTAGAAAAACTGGCATAGATTATAGTATAAAAAACATCCCACTGCCATGCTGGTGGGATGTTTTTTATTGCATATAGTGCTTAAAAATTTCCTGTAATGATTTTTCCACCCTGACCTGGTTTTATTATCTTTGATGGCCCGATGGGATCGCCTTTGGGGTTGCTGATTGCATTCTGAATCTGCATCATCATATTCACATAATATGTTTGTGTGGCAATGAATTCTTTTATAAGCTGACTTTCTGAAACCTTTTGACTTATATCCTGTAATTTTTTCTTTTCCTCAACTTCAATTACACCACCATTAGCTTCTTTCTGGTATAGTTCTTCACTCAATTTAATATACTCTTCAAGTAATTTGCGTGCATTTTCATCAGCTTCAATCTTTTTTACCAGTTCTTCATACCGCTTGTAAATATCAGACCCTTTGATCATCAGTCCTAATTCATTCGCTTTTTGCAATATCTCTTCCATACTAACTATCTCCTTTATAAAATCATACTTAAATGCTAACAATTATTTATATGATATTCCAGTTTTCAGAAGAAATCTGAAGGCAATGTCACAATATGTTCGATAGTTACTGTTAAATATAGCTTTATGTGCAATATTTGCAATAAATATGCATGATAAAATTATGCAAGGATTTTTTTGAAAAATTTATTATTTAAACTAATTTGGATTGACAAAGTTTACGAAGTAACATCAAATTAAAATCAATTTTATGAGAAGTTAAATATAGCATAATAACATAAACTACTAAATTTTACTAACGGGAGTCAATAACTATGGTAGAGCAAAGAGAAATTATTGAAGACGAAAATAAGATTGGCACGGTAATTGCGGATGATATCAAATTCAGAGGAACATTAAAATTTAAATCTTCATTAAAAATAAAAGGATTTTTCCAGGGCAAAGTTGAAACTGATGGCACCCTGATCATAGGTGATGAGGCCAATGTAAGTGCTGAGGTAACTGCTGCAGTTGTTTCAATCAGTGGTAAATGCCAGGGTAAAATTAAAGCCAGTAAGTTAATAGAAATATTTGAACACAGCAATATGTCAGGGGATATTACAACACCTGACCTGTATATAGAAAATGGAGCTAAATTTAATGGAACATGTATAATGCCTAAATAATGGTAAATTAAAAATGATATTAGCTATTAATATACAACTTTATGCTAAGAAATTTCTTTATTTAGTATTATTATTTATTTTTTATTTTTCTCTTTATACTTCTATCCATGCACAATCCAGCAATGAAAATTATAGTTTAGGAATCAATGTTGCTGGAGGAATGAATGATGTATTGCATAGAAGTGGCAGTGAAGAGGGAAAAACTGTAAAATGGAAACCCGGTTTAATTGCAGGAGGAGGTATTTTTTTTGAAAACATTTTCTCCTCCCATTTCGGAATACACTCTGGGATTTCGTACGCATTTCATGAAACTTATTTAGAATTTGGCGATACACCTGATGCACAAATAACCTCCCAAAATCATTCCATTATAATACCTTTATATTTAATATCGTCATTTGGGAACAAGGTGCGTTTAGATATTCTGTACGGACTAAACTATATGCATATTTTTCATAACACCATGTCAAATGATAATGACAGTACCAATGGTATCAGATTTATAAATTACAACCAGTTTGGGTGTGGCCTACAACTTAGACTGGCTTTTGCATTCAACAAGTTTACTTATTTATATGCAGGTCCTCATGGCCAGTTTTATTTTTCTAACGTTATACAAGATACTAATTGGCGTGATTACCTGTATAATATCCAATTAGAAATAGGCATGCTATTCAAAACTTTTTAATATTATCTACTATTTTTTAAGTACTTCAGGCAATACTGTTTTCCTCAATTCCTTCTTGTTAAATTTTCCAACACTTGTCTTAGGTATTTCCTTTAAAAATACAATTTCATCCGGCAACCACCACTTAGCAACTTTTGCTTCCAGAAATTCCATGATGTCTTCTTTTGTTATTGAATCTGCAAATTCAGGTTTTGGTACTATGCATGCAAGCGGCCTTTCCTGCCATTTCTCATGAGGCATTGCAATGACTGCTGCTTCAAGAACTTTAGGATGAGCCATAATCTGATTTTCCAGATCAACAGATGAAATCCACTCCCCTCCACTTTTTATTAAATCTTTTGTACGATCAACAAGGGAAATATAGCCCTCTTCATTGATTGTGGCTATATCGCCTGTATGCAACCAACCATCTTTAAATGTTTGTTTACTTCTTTCAGGATCTTTATAATATTCACTGGCTATCCATGGACCACGCAAACAAACTTCCCCCATTTCTTTGCCGTTCCACTGGACTTCTTTTCCTGTTTCTAAATTTACAACCTTCATTTCTAAACCCAATGCCAGAAGCCCTGCAGTGGTTTTTATATCAAATAATTCTTTTTCGGGAAGGTTTTGCATATAACTTTTGGGGATAGCTGCTGTTGCCAGTGGTGATGTTTCGGTCATTCCGTAGGCCTGAACAATATTGAAATTATATTTTTTGGCAAATGATTCCATCAGATACCTGGGCATTGCTGCACCACCAGAATACACCGCACGTATTGATGAAAAATCATGTTCGCCACCACTTTCTAAATACTGGTGGAGCATCATCCATATAGTTGGTACTCCACAGGTAAACGTAACCTTTTCTTCTGAAATGATTTTGCATAATGCTTTCATATCAAGAATTTGTCTACCAGGTAGTACCTGTTTGCACCCCAAACCTGTAGCACCAAATGGTCCACCCCATGCATTAGCATGAAACATGGGAACCACATGCATTGCACAATCACTTTCATTTAATCCCAATGTAACTCCTGCTGCATACGCATGAAGAACAAGGCCCCGATGTGAATAAACAACACCTTTAGGATCACCGGTTGTAGCCGATGTATAGCATATAAGTGCAGGATCATATTCATCTCTATCTTTAGGAAATTCAAATTCTTCAGGGAAATCCTTTATCAGGTCATCATATAACAATGCAGGCGATAACTTTGTTTCAGGCATTTTACCAGATTGAGATAAAATTACATAATGTTTTACAGTTTTCAACTTATCCTTAACAGGCTCAAGTAGAAAATACAGATCTTCATCAACGAATATGATTTTATCTTCAGCATGATTAATAATATACACAAGATGCTCATGAGACAAACGAACATTGAGAGTGTGGAGAACTGCACCCATACATGGCACACCAAAATATAATTCTAAATGTCGGTGGTTATTCAATGCAAAGGAAGCAACACGGTCACCTTTTTTAATGTTAAGAGATTGTAACGCATGTGCCAGCTGGCAACAGCGTTTATACCATTCACCATAATTATACACAAACTTTTCGTTGGGATATACTGATACAATTTCTTTTTTGGGGAAATATTTTGCTGCTCTTTCCATAAAATTAGTGAGCAGTAATGGATACTTCATCATGGCAAACCTCCTAATAATTTTAATTTTTTTTGTTATTTATATCATCAATACAACAGAGCTTATTATTTAATAATACAGTATGTTGTCACGATAAGCAGAAAATTAGATTGGCAGATAAAGGAAAAATATAATATTATGTTAACATATAATATTATAGTAATATTATACATAAATGTCAACTTTTTTATGAAACTATTATACTATTTATTCATAAAATCGATTCCATGAAAAAAACAAATAATATACATACATGCTACCATAGATGGCTGGAATGAACATTTATTTTTTTTTAACCATCAAACAATTTCTCCCATCGTGAAAACGACGCGAGCATTTGACTCAGCCATTTCAAATATGTTTTGACATTTGATGTATTATGGATGTACTATATTAACACTGTTGGAATAAATCAATTATATATTACAGAGCTATACGATTACAGAAACTTATTTTTTATCAATAAATATTTTTTAGCTTTTATTGGTGATGTACATTCTTAAAAATTTGGAGAAATTTTTATGAAAAGATTTTACATCATTGCAATTATTTCATTTTTATTTACTATCGGCTGCTTTGATCTTGATATTGTTCATTACGTTGAACCAAAAAAAGACAGGTCATTATTTATAAAATTTAGAGTAACTTCAATCTATTTTAAAGATCAAACAGATAAGAAAACGTTTAATAATGATGTTATAAAGGGAAACTTACCAGATGAAAAAGATACACAGGTTACCTATCAATGGATAGAGAATGACCTAACTGCAGGTGTAGAGATTACTACTACAGCTAAACCACATTCAACTATTTCTGCTACGGATAAATTTCCAGCTATACCCTACCGGGATAAATTTGGACAATATATTTTGGTGATTGAGTTATAAGAGCCACCTATGGTATAATGGCCAAATAAGAGGTGGTATTGATATGGAAATTATAGAGATATCGAAAATAATAGCTGACGAAGGAAGAACTATTCAATATCTACAAGAGAAGGGGTTATTAAAGAAGTATGAGGAGTGTCCTTATTGCGGAGGTAAAAGTATAGGGAATGTGAGAAGACAGAAATTAAAATGTTATACATGCCGCAAGGAATGGGGTATAAGGAAAGGGAGTTTATTGGAAGGGTTAAGATTGCCTTTAGAGAAGGTGTTGATGGCGATTAAGTTATTTGAGTTAGAGATATCAGCGTTGCAAGCGTCTAAACAGTTGAAGGTAGGATATAAAACGATGATGAATTTATTTGATTTAGTGCGCAAAGCAATTTATTATGAGATAGAAGGTGAAATAGAGCTTTTTAGTGGTGAAATAGAGCTGGATGAGAGTTATTTTGGGGGTAAAAGGAAAGGTAACAGGGGTCGAGGAGCATTTAATAAGATACCAGTATTTGGAATATTGGAGAGGGATGGGAAAGTGAAGGTGGAGATAGTGAAAGATGTGACGTCGGAGACATTACTCAAATTAACGATTAAGAAGGTTAGACGAGGAAGTCTTATTTATACAGATAAATATAAAAGTTATAATGGATTGATTTCCTTAGGGTTTAAACATATGCGTATAGATCATAGTAAGAGATTTGGGAATGGGAAAGTGTATATAAATGGGATAGAGGGATTCTGGAGTTTTGCCAAAGAAAGATTATTAAAATATCATGGAGTATCGAAAGAAAAATTCCCGTTATATTTAAAAGAATTAGAATTTAGGTATAATATGCGGGAACATGATATATTTGATTTACTTATTAAATTGTTAGTAAAATATGGATTGGTGGCTAATAATGCATAATCACCTATATTTTTATCTATCACAACTATCAGGAATTAGGTTCTTCACAGAATCTTTTTGATTCACAAAAAATAGCTGAAGGATTACTGGCAGCATCCAAATATAGACTGGCATTTGGTAATACAGTACCTAAACAGGCATTGATCATAGTTAACCGTGAACAACCTGAAAAATTTAACCTTTCGATATATCAGCTTGGGAATATTTATTGTATTGATATACCAATGAATCTCATCATTATGAATGAATCTGCCGTGATTGTATCATGTGCCAGTACAATCAACGATTCTGAAATCAGTAACTATCTTACAAAATTATTTGAAAAGCGGAAAGAAGAAGAAAAAAAACATGAAGAATTAAAGAAACAAGAAAATAATGAAAATGATGCTACAAACAATTATAATGATAGTAATAATGAAGACAATAGTGACAAACAGTTTGATAATAACCATAATAATGATGAACATGAAAACACTGACGATGACACAGACAATGTAGAATGATGAACTCTGATTGTGTAGCAAACATTATTTTAGACAGTATTGCCGATGGTGTGTTTACCATTGATATGGATTTCAGAATCACGTCATTGAATAATGCTGCCTGTAAAATTTTAGGCCTTGAAAGTAAAGACGAAGCTATTGGTAAGCTTTGCTTTGAAATCTTTCATGCAAATATTTGTGAGCATTCCTGTGCGCTTCGTGAAACCATGCAAACAGGAAAAAATATTATTAATAAAACAGTATATATAGTTAACAAATCAGGTGAAAAAGTAACCATAAGCATAAGTACCGCATTGCTCAAAGATGATCAGGGAAATATCATTGGTGGTGTGGAAACATTTCGTGATATCAGCGATATTGAAACTTTGAGAAAGAAAATTGAATCCACCTACTCTTTTGAAGACATCATAAGTAAAAATAAAGAGATGCAGCAGATTTTTTCCATACTGCCTGATGTAGCCTTAAGCGATAGCTCTGTGTTAATTGAAGGGCCCAGTGGAAGCGGGAAAGAGATCATTGCACGTGCCATTCATTCTTTAAGCAGGCGAAAAGAGAAGCCATTTGTTGTGGTAAATTGCGGAGCATTACCTGAAAACTTGATTGAATCAGAATTGTTTGGATACAAAGCTGGTGCGTTCACAGATGCAAAAAAAGATAAACCTGGCAAGATAGCCATAGCTGAAGGTGGAACACTGTTTCTGGATGAGATTGGCGAATTGCCATTATCAATGCAGGTGAAATTACTTCGATTTTTGCAATTCAAAGAATATGAACCTCTTGGCGACACAAAACCAAAAAAAGCCAATGTACGCATTATTGCTGCCACCAATAAGAATTTGCGAGAAGAAGTTGCGGCTGGTAATTTTCGCGATGATTTATACTATCGCCTTAATGTTATAAGATTAGGCTTACCATCATTATCACAGCGAAAAGAAGATATACCATTACTGGTGGAACACTTTATTAAAAAATACAATACCTTAAAAGGGAAAAGCATTGAAGGAGTGTCCGATGACGCAATGAATATCTTGCTTAATTACGACTATCCAGGCAATATCCGTGAACTTGAAAACATCATTGAACATGCATTTGTCTTATGTCATGAGGCATACATAAAGCTTGAACACCTGCCTGCCTATGTATATGGCATAACACCTGTTTCAACACTCTCGCTTGAAGAGATGGAAAAAACCATGATAAAACAGGCTTTAGCACGGTATTCTAACAAGAAAGATGCAGCGCAGGCTTTGGGGATTGACACTTCAACATTGTGGCGGAAAATAAAAAAATATAGCCTTGAATGAATATTGCAAAATGCAATATAATGAATGCAATAACATTGCATTTTGCAACGTAACTATCGTCATTGCGAGCCGCTGGCTGAGCAATCACATTTGGGTACTTGAGACTGCTTCGCTCCACTCGCAGTGACGTTCAACCAATGTCATTGCAAGTCCCACGAAGTTAGGACGAAGCAATCTCGTCGTTTACCTGGATTTCTGTCATCCTGAGGTGCGTCCGCACCGAAGGATCTCGCCGTTTATGCATTGGGATTCTTTACATCTACAGGCAGTCAATGAACATTGAGGCGGTCGTCTCGATACGATTGCTACGCAATCACTCGACGACCGCGTCTCGATACACTGCATCCAAAAATACTTCCCTTTTAAACACTTAGAAATTCTCTTCAATAAGCTTTTGTACAGTAACTATCGCACAAAAAAATAAAATCCGTAAGGGAATGTGCTGCAATTACGCATATTGGCACGATTTATGCTTAATTATTAAGTATGAAGAACGAAATTATTGCATTACCAGTGTTTAATGATAGGCTGTCGCCACTATTGGATGAAGCGCGCAAGTTTATTGTTATGACACTGAATGACGGAACTATTTCCGAACGTACAGTAATTGAAATTAATGAACAAAGTGCGTTTATACGGATTGAGCGCCTTAAAGAAATGGGAGTTACAGTGTTACTATGTGGTGCATTGAGTGATGTGCTGGCCAGGTTTATTCTTGATAGGGAAATTCAGCTATACTCATGGCTTAATGGCACCATTGACGAAGTGATAGAACAATACATTAACGGAACATTGCCCAACAAATGCATGCGATATGTAACAAAAGCGGAAAGATGCAGGCGCCACAGGCATGGATGGAAACTACATCAAAGGAGGAATCATTATGAAGATAGCAATACCAGCAAGACAGAATAGTTTAGACAGTGAAGTTGATGAACGCTTTGGAAGAGCAAAAGGATTCATTATATATG
>JARYLT010000078.1:8828-16788 GCA_029907515.1 Spirochaetota bacterium
CTGATACAGGAACACATACATGGATAGACAACAAGCAGAGTGTTCAATCAACGCAGGGTGCTGGAATCCAATCGGCAAAAAATGTGATAGATAGTGGTGCAGAAGTACTCATTGCAGGAAACGTTGGACCAAAAGCATATTCAGTGTTACGTGCGTCATGTGTGGAAGTGTATGTGTGCAATGTGATGCCGGTATCACAGGCAATTGCAGAGTACAAAGCGGGAAAATTAATTAAGGCATCAGAAGCTACTGTAGAAAGTCACTGGTAATAATTTTTTACATTTATTTTAAAGGAGGTGAGCCGTATGAATCAATCAACATTGCATAATGGTTTTACAGGATATAAACAAAATGTACAGGAAGCCGACAGGATAATGCGTGAAAGAATGCTTCAATGCATAAAGAAATTACATGAGAAAAATTTGCATTGTCTAAATGAAGCAAAATCTCATGGAAAAGAAAAATTGTTTGCAGAAATTGAAACAATGCATAAGCGGTTGGAAAAGTTTGAACAGGAGATCAACAAACATCCTGTTGCACACTTTAAACTTGAAGGACTTGATCAATCTGATGAAGACAAACTGAAAATGATTGAGGAAAAAATTGAGCGACTTGCACAGGAATGTGGTGATATAATCGATAACCTTTCCTGTTCTCAGGTTGATATGCATATTATAGAACAGTATACACGCATTGCATCGCACTTACGATTGGCTGAACGATTGTACCATGAACGTATGATGATTTTAAAAAAGGCAATGGTATTTGGTTAAGACCAGATAGCAATTATATGCGATAGTTACTGTTGAAACGTTTTATTGCATTACATTATTATTTTGTATAAAAGGAGGTAACAGTATGCCCAGGGGAGATAGAACAGGTCCTTATGGTGCCGGTCCTATGACAGGACGTGGCGCTGGATATTGCGCCGGATATGGTGTGCCAGGATATGCCAATCCTGCTGGTAGGTTTGGTGCATCTGGTATTGGCAGAGGTTTTGGTGGAAGAGGTAGAGGTTTTAGTCACTGGTTTTATGCAACTGGCCTGCCAGGATGGATGCGGTTTGGTTACAATTTACCTGCAGCCTATCAGTATTCTAAGGATGATGAAAAATCATTCTTGAAAGAGCAGGTTGATTTTTTAAGCAAAACCATTGAAAATTTAAACAAACGCCTGGCAGAGCTGGAAAAGGAAAGTTAATAAGCCGTCATCCTGAGCAAAGCGAAGGATCTCCCTGTAACGCACTAAGGGATTCTTCGGTCGCTACACTCCCTCAGAATGACGGGATTGGTTAAGAATAAGAATCCCTAAATTTACAATAGTTAATGTATATTTAAAAAAGGAAAAACCATGAAAACAAAAATAACTGTTGTATGCGAAAATAGCATTGGAACACCATTCCCATTAATTGGAGAGCATGGACTTTCGGTATTAATTGAAGCTGATGATACTACACTTTTTGATACAGGTCAGGGACTTGGTATTATACATAATTTAAAAACATTAGGTAAAGATATTAATGCCATTCAAAGAATCATACTAAGCCATGGACACTACGACCATACCGGTGGACTTTTGCAGGTATTACAATCTATAAATAGAAACATTGATGTATATGCTCATCCGGACATATTTACCAACAAAGTTGCTATTATTCCCTTGGGCAATCAAACACTGGAAGCACCAATAGGGGTCAGAGCGTCAAAAGAAGAATACGAAAAGGCAGGAGCCGTTTTTAAACCAATATCAGGATTAACAGCAATAACCCAATCCATAAGAGCTATCGCCGAAATAAACAGGCCGCAAAGCTGGCAGGGATTTGATGAGCGCTTAAAAGTCAAGCTATCTGATGGCACCATAAAAGATGATATTTTCAATGATGATTGTTCGCTTGTCATTGATACCGAATCAGGCCCTGTTGTGCTTCTGGGATGCGCACACGCAGGTATTGTGGATATACTGTATGATATAGCAAAACAAACTGGTCATAAAGAATTTCATGCTGTGATTGGTGGCACTCATCTGGAAAGCGCACCTGATACATATGTACAAAAAGCTATAGACACACTGAAGCATTTCAAAGTTAAAAAGATTGGCACATCACACTGTACCGGATTTAAAGTGGCATGTCGAATGCACCAGGAATTCAAGGAATCTTTTGTACTGGCAACCTGCGGTGCCGTTTTTGAATTTTAAAGGTATTGGAGATAGTGTATGAATATTGCTATTGCAAGCGGCAAAGGAGGTACGGGTAAAACAACATTATCTGCTACGTTAGCCTTTTATGCATCACAATTTCAGACTACTGCGTTACTGGATTGTGATGTTGAAGAACCTGATGCTAACCTGTTATTAAAAATCAATGTTGAGAATAGATATCCCGTCAATGTCCTCATACCACAGGTTGATATGGATGCCTGCACTGGTTGCGGTAAATGCCAGAAAGTATGCCAGTACAATGCAATAGTTCTTATTAAAGCAAGGCCACTGGTATTACCAGAGTTATGTCATTCATGCGGTGGATGTTATTTAGCCTGCCCTGAACATGCAATAAAAGAAATCCCACGACCCATTGGAACTATTGAAACTGGCAATAGTAACAATCTTTTTTATGCAGCTGGTGTACTGAATATTGGTGAGCATATAACAACACCACTCATTGATGAAGTTAAAAAGGAACACCGCCATGCAACTTTGCGAATCATTGATGCCCCACCAGGTTCTTCATGTCCGGTGATACATGCCATGGAGCATAGCGATTTTGTTATACTGGTGGCTGAACCAACACCGTTTGGTTTTCACGATGTTGTATTAGCGTATCAGGTAGCAAAGTCATTATCAATACCATGTGGGATTGTGATAAATAATATGGTTGAAGAGTATGAGCCACTGCGTAACTTCATTCACAATGAAAACATCCCTCTTTTAGCAACTATACCGCATGATATTAACATTGCCAGGTCCACAACACAGGACAATCTTATTGACTATATGATTTCCAATTACGGCCAGCATATACAAAATATTTATGAATACTGTACAAACAGAGTGATCCTATGAAACCATCAATACAACAATTGGCGATAGTTAGTGGTAAGGGAGGCACTGGCAAAACAAGTATTGCGGCCTCATTTGCTAAACTGGCAAACCAGCGCATTGTGGTTGATTGTGATGTTGATGCATCCAACATGCCTCTTGTGCTTCCTCACACCATCATACAGGAGATTCCCTTTTTTGGCGAAAAGAAAGCCGTTATATCGCAGGACCGATGCAGAGGATGCGGTGATTGCGTTATTTATTGCAGATTTAACGCAATCAAGGATTTTTATGTGGTAGAACCGGTGTTATGCGAAGGTTGTGCCGTGTGTGCAATGATGTGTCCCTATGAAGCAATTGATATGGTTGAGCATCAATCGGGTACTGTTGTCATTTCACAATCTGACGGTCAGCCATTTCTTTATGCAAATATGGGCATTGGCGAAGGCAATTCCGGTAAATTAGTTTCCGAATTGCGTGAAAAGGCAAAATCAATTGCAGAAGAAGAAAATTACAACCTCATCATCATTGATGGGCCTCCGGGAATTGGCTGCCCGGTGATAGCATCCATTACCGGTACAACTCATGTCCTTATTGTCACAGAGCCAACCATTTCTGGCATTCATGACTTAGAGCGTATAGTTCAGCTTACGCAACATTTCAGAATTCCATCTTCGGTGTGCATCAATAAAAGTGATATCTCTGCAGAAAACAGGCAATTAATTATGGATATCTGCAATAAAAACAATATACCGGTTATTGGCACTATTCCGTATGATGAGGATGTCATCAGAGCACAAATTGCAGGTAAAACAGTGGTAGAATACTCAGAGGGTTCAGCATCACAGGAAATTACAAAGCTGTGGCAAACTGTGCAAACAATGCTACAGGCTACAATAGCTAAATGATACATTCAATAAAGTTTAAAGGAGGCTATAGATGTTTGGCAAAGGGAAAGATGGTTCTAAAGCACAGGCAGTTAAACCTGGTATGGATTCAAAACAGGTTACTGAGATCAATGAAGAACTCAAATTACAGGAAAATCTGAATAAAATAAAACATACAATACTGGTTTTATCAGGTAAAGGTGGTGTTGGTAAAAGCACCGTTGCTACAAATTTAGCTGTAGCACTTGCTTCCAGAAAATTCAAAACCGGGCTTTTGGATATTGATATTCATGGTCCAAGCGTACCAACTCTTCTTGGTATTGAAAAAGCACCGTTACATGCAACGGATCATAATACAATAGTACCGGTTCAGTATAATGACTTTTTAAAAGTTATATCAGTGGGACTTATGCTGCCTGATACAAAAGAGGCGGTAATATGGCGAGGCCCTTTAAAATACAACCTCATTAAACAGTTTTTATCCGATGTTGAATGGGGAGAGCTTGATTATCTTGTCATAGATTCCCCACCGGGAACCGGTGATGAGCCACTTTCAGTTGCGCAGTTAGTAAAAAATCCAACAGGTGCAGTTATTGTTACAACACCACAGAATGTTTCAACTATCGATGTAAAAAAATCCATTACATTTTGCCACAAACTTAACATACCGGTTTTAGGTGTTGTGGAAAACATGAGTGGATTTGTATGTCCTCACTGCGGGAAAGAAACATACATATTCAGAAAAGGTGGTGGCAGTGAGATAGCTACTGAAATGGATGTACCATTTTTAGGAACAATACCATTAGATCCACTAATTGTTGAAAACAGTGATGCTGGAAGACCATTTGCCCAATCAGCTGCTGTCAATGCTACTGCTTCACAAAAGCATTTTGAAGAAATTATCACGTCATTATTAAAAATAATAAATGAAAAGGAGAAATAACATGAAGATTGCAGTTCCATTAACCGAAGACAATAACTTTTCAATGCATTTTGGCCACTGCGACAAGTTTGTGTTATATGATATTGATGAAACAAATAAACACATCATTAGAAAAGAAGAGATACCTGCACCACCACATCAGCCCGGATTGTTACCACGATTTCTGGCAGAAAAAGGTGCAACATGCATCCTTGCAGGTGGCATGGGAACACGGGCACGTCAGCTTTTTGAAGAGCACAAGGTTATTGTTATAACTGGCGTTGAGGGCACTGAACCTGACACAATAGTAAATGATTATTTACAGGGAAAACTTAAAACAGGTGCCAATGTGTGTGACCATTAATACTATGTGTAAAAATATGTTATTGGCTTCTTTTTATATTCTCTAGTTTTTCAAATAGTATGGGCAATTCTTCTTTTATAATTGTCCATACTATATCATAATCAATGACAAAATAACCGTGTATTAATCTATTCCGCAATCCGATCATTTGTTGCCAGGGAACTTCATTATATTGTTTAAGTACATTCTCAGGAATATGATTTGCTGCCTCTCCAATTTCAATTAAATTCTTGATTACGGCATCTTTTGTTTTGTCATCATCAAGGAATTCATCATAACTAAGATTGTTGATGTATTTGTTTATTTTATTAATGTTCTGGAGAATATCCTCAATAAAAAGCAAATAATTCCTTTTAAACATGAACAATATCCTCTTTGACACTTTCCCATAAAAGCGGTTTTTGTTTTATAGCATTATATGTAAACAAATCCACTTTACATTGTAAAATACTCTCTAAGTAATCAGCTAATTCAAAATATTTATATCCAATTGGTTTTTCAAATTCAACAATAATGTCAACATCACTATCCTGATTATAATCTTCTCGCGAATATGAACCAAATATAGCTATATTCATAACTCCATATTTTTCTTTTAATACATCTTTATTCGATGACAATATTGCAATAACTTCCTGTGTTGATTTCATCGCGAAAACCTATAAAAAACTTATTTACGGTATTTAATATATATTTAAAATATACGTATAATATATGTAACGTCAATTATATTTTTCTATTATTGAAATAAACTTGATTTTTCATCATTTTTTTAATTTAAAGAGTTAGTTATTAAGTAACAACATAATGAAAAGAATAATTAAAGTTACATTATATCTTAATGGTCATTGCGTTGAGACTGCTGCAAAGGAAACATTGCAGAAGCTTTTAGAGGCAATGTTACAATCTGAAACTGAAGATCAGAATCTTCAGGAGCAGTATCAACTTTTGTACGATTTTTTACATACTGCTGATTTTAAGCAATTGCGAGCTTCAGACGAAAGCCTAACCGGCATAGTTCCATCGATATGTGAAATATATAGGGATGATGCTGGAAAGCCTGCAATAAGAATTTTATGATATTTATTGTTGCAAATTGAAAATTCTTTTGAACTACTAAAAAATTAATTTGACGAACATAACGGTGTTATTTTGCTTGTTCTAGTGCTAGTTTATTCCAGTTTAATAAATCAATATAGGAGGATAAGCCTATGGAAGATATATACAGAGCATTGCAGAAACGCCTGGACATGTACTCACTGGGATTTCCTGAAACACAGTCAAAGATAGAAATAACAATATTAAAGAAACTATTTTCCGAAGAGGATGCAAAGCTTTTCTTAGAACTATCGCCCATGCTTGAAACTGCTGAAAGTATTGCCAAACGTACAGGGAGGGAACAGGAAGAACTAACGAAACATTTAGAAGATATGGTAAAACGGGGCCTTTTATTTAAAAAGACAAAAGACGGTGTTGCAAAATATGGCGCCATACCGTTTATACACGGTTTGTTTGAATTTCAGGTTAAGCGCTTAAGCAAAGACCTTGCCATGCTACTGGAGCAATATTATGAGGAAGGATTATCAAAAGCTGTGGCTAAAAGTACCAATATGTTTTTACGCCCTATTCCAGTAAATGAATCAATTGAAACAAAAAGCACTGTTGCACCCTTTGAAGATGCAGTAGCAATTATTAAGCAAGCCTCTGTAATAGCAGTTGCTGATTGTATATGTCGTAAGGAAAAAAAGATTATTGGTAAAGGCTGTGATAAGCCAATGGAAACCTGTCTTATGTTTGGTTCCATGGCTGAGTATTATATAGAAAATAATTTAGGAAGAAAAATAAGTGCTGATGAAGCTATAGCGATAGTTACTGAAGCACAAAAACACGGCATGGTAACTCAACCTGGGACTGCACAAAACCCTGCTGGTATGTGTAGTTGCTGTGGTGACTGCTGCGCAGTGCTTTTATCAATAAAGCGATTTCCCAAACCTGCAGAGATGGTATTTTCAAATTATTATGCGCAAACCAATGATAACTGCACATCATGTGGCAACTGTGTTGATATGTGCCAGATGGATGCAATTGAGATTACCGACGTAGCCCATGTTAACGTAGACCGCTGTATTGGATGTGGACTATGTGTAATGGCATGTCCTAATGAAGCAGTAAAACTTATACAAAAAGAACAATCTAAAAAAGTTCCACCAAAAACCAGTGGTGAACAGATGATGGAAATGGCAAAGCAAAGGGGTGTTCTACCAAAATAAGAATATTTTTTTGTAGCTTGGCCTTTTGTATGCATTTTCATTATCTTTGCTATCACTGTTACAAGTTCAGTTAAACTGGCGGGAGTACTTATAGTGTTTACCCTGCTACTTTCACCAGCAATGATTGCACTGTCACTACATGCAAAGCATCCACTTATAATTGCCTGGATTGCAGGAACAATTATTAACATCATTGCAATATGCTTGTCTTATACACTGGATTTACCCACTGGATATACACTTGTTGCATTACACACTATTGCTGCAATGTGCGTGAGTTTTGTTTCAGTTAAGGCATAATTGAACCATGTTCTCCATTAACACATCTACGATAGCTTTTTGCCTGCTTCTTTCTGGACAACAGTATCCTGTAGTAACGTTAAATATGGCACTACTGCATCATTTTTAAAGCTACCGGTCCCATCATAGGTTAAGCTTACCACCGGCACTCCTGTAACCTCATAAATCTTATGTGCCATAG
>JARYLT010000079.1 GCA_029907515.1 Spirochaetota bacterium
CAAAGATGAATTCCGATAACTATCCTGAGAATTTACCAAGTTATTACGAAAACAGGTCATACACCTTTGATTTTTACTGTGAAAATGGTATCCATTGCCTAAAATTCTACTGGGGACCACCACCAGAAGCCTTGTATAATACTATCTAAGTGTTACAGACCCATCATCAATAAGTTGTTGCATTCACCAGCTTTATCTGGTATACTACTGATATTGTTTATTCTATAATAGCTATGAGGAATTATTATTCTGGGTTACAATCACACAGTGGTTGGGAAAATAATTTAGCATTATGATTACTACAACTTGCTTTCAGTGGGAGATACAAATATGAAAAAGTTTTTTACATATTCAATTGCAATCATTGCAGGCATATTTGTACTCTATTTAATTGGTTATATTTGTATTCCACGCCTTTTAGTAATTGGCAAAGAGTCAAAGCATAAAATATATGTGTCATTGGGATTTCATGCCAATTTTTATCATTCATACCGAATAGATACCAACGATGAAGCAGGTTTTGGCAAAGATATACGCATTGTACGTAAGATTATTGAAGTGCTGGATGAAAAGAATAAAAAAGGTATCCCTGTTAAAGGTGTGTGGGATTTTGAAAACCTGTTTACCCTGGAAGAGATATTACCAAAGTATGCTCCCGATATCATACAGAACATCAAACGTCGTGTGAAGAAGCATGGTGATGAAGTCATTTTGATGTCGTATAATAATGGACTTGTTTCTGCAATGACTCGAGATGAATTTGTGTATTCAATGCAAAACGCTATTACCAATACAAGGAAAAGTGGAGTGAAAGATATTTTTGGAATTTTTTCGCCCTATGTTCGTCCACAGGAAATGATGACATCTGCAGGGAATTTTAATATATACAAGGAGCTTGGTATACAGGGAGTTGTTCTATATTACAGTGCTATTCCGTTTGATGCATTTAGAGTTTTTGTTGATGAATTATCGCTTGAAGAAGCTCACAATCCGCTTATATACAATAATACAATAACAAATGAAAGAATGCTTGTAATACCTGCATATAATCATGCTGACCTCATTGAAAATGTAAGCATTTATAACTGGGTACAGATGCTTCGCCATGAACAATTACGTGCGAATATAAAAAATGATGTATTGATATGCATAAATAGTGATGCTGATGATTCATACTGGTATGGGTATAAGCTACCTTCATATTTAAAATGGGTGCCCAATACTGGCGGGCTATCACAACTCATTGATGATATCGCATCACTTGATTACGTTGAGTTTACTACAATCCATGATTACGTGCAACATCATAAGCCTGTAAAAGAAATTTCATTTGGGCAGGATACTGCTGATGGCAGTTTTAATGGTTATGTATCATGGGCTGAAAAAAAGTACTGCAGCGATTACTGGACTGCAGTTGAAAAAGACAGAATGGCTCATGCATTTGTAAAAGCGCTATATAAATACATCAAGCAACCGATTCCTGAAAAGATACAAGCTGCATTGAGTGAATCATTTCAAAAACGTATGCGGCTTCTTTCTACAACAAACTTTGGTATGGCAACACCATTTCTGGCAAAAAACCGTGAACACGTTGTTGATGATCTCATTCAACAAATGCAATCAATAACCGATACTGTTATACGTGATTTAAAAGCATATGCACAAAAGATATGCAGCCAGGATAAAAAGGCACAGGAATTCAGTAACTACGAATATGTTAATTCTGTGTTGGTTCTTAAACAAAATGCTGATAATTTTGTGTTCACGATTTCGGATGAATTGCCTGTTGGTTACGACTATTTCCTGAAATACAATGATACGCCAATACCTGTGTTTGTTTTTTCACAGAATGGAATAAGCCGTTTTTTTGTAAAGGGAGGGATTCCTTCTGATGGTGTGTATCACATTGTTCGCAAACCTCACAGCCAAACTCAGTACACAACACATGCTACTCAACAGCTTCTCAAAAACAGTACAATTGTTATTAAATTCAAGCATGGAGTTAATTCAATAGAAGTTAATGGGAAAGAGGTTCTTGATGAATATAGTTTTCTTCCCTGGATACAGTACAATGGCAAAAACTATCGCCCCAAAACAGTAAACATAAAGATCATTAATGATGGCACCAATGGTGTTGCAGCCGTAAAACTGTATGGTACCCTCAACATTCCACAGAATATCACCACAGGTAATTTTGAATACTGCATCTATCTGGTGGAGGGTGTTGACATGATTTTTGTTGATGGAGTAATCACCTATCCTGACACACCGCGCACAAAAATTTTTAAATCAAGCATACCGCAGCTTGCGCGTATCTATGATCCCAGCTGGCAACAGGTTGCTCCATGCCCATTGTATGTGTCAATGCATGCATCTAAGAAAAAGCCTTTTACTGTATTAAAGCGCAATTACCTGGGTGTAGAATCACAGTACACCATAGATTACTTCAAACATTCGCCAAAAAATCTTGATCTTGCTAATGTCAACAATCACATCACTGCAGAGTATGTGGCAATTACCAATGGGAAGGAATGTATTGCTGTTGCAAAGGAAAATGCTACTCTTTCCAACTTTGCTTTTTGTCCATTACAGGTGGCGCACAGTTTTTTTACAGGATTTTCAGTAAGTCTCAATCCGTTTGGAACATTTTTTGGCAGGCAGTACTATCAGCCAACATGGGGTAAGGGCAGGGGGTTTGAAGCCGCAATCTTAAATGGTGATCAGTATTACTCAGGTGCATGCACTTACAGCGGAACCACTCAGCGTTTTGCATTGGCGATAGTTCATAGTAATAACTCATTGCCTGAAACATTAAAAAGACTGATGATTTCATACGCAAATCAACCATTTGCAATACTCATGCATGAAAAGCATGAGAAAAAAACTACACCACCATTACAGCCGCCAAAAGGAGTGTTTGCATTATACCGCGATAGCGGTGTATATGTAAATTTTGAAAAAACTGATGGTGCTGCTTCCTACATCATTCATTGTGGTGATACAAAAGATTCATTGTCTGCACTGTATAGAACAAAAGATACATCGATATTTGTAAAAGAATATTCAAAGGGTAAATCATTTGTACAGGGTAATACATACTATGTTGCGGTACAGGCCGTGAGCGCACAGGGAAAACAATCTGAGCTTTCGGCCGTGTATGCCTTTACCGCTAAAGAAATAAAGGAAGACATGGATTTGCCTCTAACGTTGCAGTTAAAAATTATGTTTGATACACTCATTGCAAAACTGCGCTGGTGAAGTTTACTTAACCTTCTGCCACATTACAGGAGCTATCGCCACCTCACCATTTGTTAATGTTGCAACCCATTTCCATCCGCAGGTGGTAATGTACCATGCCTTTGTAGATGGCACATACACCCATTCAGGAGCATGTGCACGCAGCGATGCTATGAGTGAGTCCGAACGATTTTTGCCTCTGTAAACTCCAAAATCATAGGGATTATTAGAATAGAACACAAGCGTGTCATTGTAGCTTTCCTTATCAAGCCAAACCTTGAAAAGCAGTAACACACCGTGAATGAATAGCGTATCATTATTATACGTTAGTGACAGATAATAGCCATCATTATGCTTCACCACAAATGGCGATTCCATTGACGCAAATGGTGAATTGCGTTCGCTGCCAAAACTGCTTCTCAGTGCTGTGCGAATGTATTGCCAGTGTATCAGATCAAATGACTGATACACATCAACCTGTGAAAAGAACAGTCCACGAGCAGTTGTATACAAAAGCCACTGATCACTTGCAACCTGTAAAATCATACAATCGCGGAAAAATTTGTGATACGGAGCTTTCATTAATACAGCATGATTTTCCCAGTGAATGCCATCGCGTGAAATCATATGATGCAATTTATGAGGTGACCAGAACATATGATATACGTTGTTGTGTTTGATCACATGCGGAGCCCATGCCAGGTCGCTAACATCAGCAACAGGTTCATCTTCAACCATCATGGTATGTGGAAAGTTTTCACTTTTAGCAACCGCAAAATATGTTTCGGCATTGGGATCGCCATCAGTTTTTGAAGTGATGCCAATAAGACGCCAGTTGCGTTTTGCATCCTGAAAAATGGTATGGTCATTTATGTAAAAGCCGTGTTTTTCAGGTTTATATAATGGGCGATAGTTACCTGCAATGACAGGTTTATATACAGTAACATTAATGCCTGTAGAAAAAGCTTTTGCATACCCCAGTGTTGATTGCTGCTGTGTTTGTTTATTAACTTTTATCACTTTAAAAAGTCCACCGTTCCCCCTGTAGAGAAATGATCCAAACTGCGATGTTCCAATCTGTTTCCATGTTCCTTTATCATCCTTTATTTCTATTATATATTTTTCGGTATCAGGATCAGCAATCCATCCCACATGTATCCAGTCACTGCCACTGACACATTTTACTTTGTGTAAAGCCTGTAGTTGCTGAACCTCTTCCCTGGCTATTGATCCGTAAAAGTCTGTTCTTAAAGGCGCTTCAACATAGATATAGGTGCCAATTTGACCAATGAGGAATAATGCTAACAGAAAAGATATCAAATAGATAAATACTTTTTTATATTTCATAATGACTTCCTATCTTATAAAAATTAGTTACATTGGGAATCTTCCTCCCGATGTAATCGGAGGCAAGAATGACAAATAATCAGTCATTGCTAATCCCGGTGCAACACTCACCCTATCATTTTGAGAACGCCCCAACCTTATCAGGTCGGCCGAAGAATTTTGTTGTTTTGCATTTCTTATGTGCATGTGCTTCATTGACAAACACTGTAAATACAGTATCAAATACTGGATTTTCCTCACGCATCATTTCGGGATGAAACTGTGTAGGCCACATATAGTTGCCAGGCGACTTTTTGTGTTAAGTGCAATTTCATGGTAACAGGGCATAGCATGGATATAATGTTTATTTATATCAATTCCATATTTTAGTAGCCTGGTCTGAATTGTTCCATAGGTAATGCCAATATACGGTGCATCAGGGAATTCTTTAACCTGAGTACATGAAATTGCGATAGTGAGTACTAATAATATCCATACGCACTTCATAGTTTACCTCCGGGAATAGTATACATGATGATATAATCAATGTGTGATTAATGCAATCATTTTCTCCTGTGTTGAGGCATGAAAGAAATTAAAGTTGATTTTTTACATGTACTTTTTTGACTGGTAAGAGAAAAGTATATTAATTTTATTTACTATTAGAAAGGGAATGCAATGAAAGACCTGCTGAGTAAATTAATTGTTCCAGAACAGGTAAATGCGTTATTACAGGCTACTAATGTAAGTGTGGCACACACAGTTGATGATTTATTTGAGTTATCACTCAAATTTGGGAATGATGGTGTTCAGAAAGTTGTATATGATGTGCCAGGCAAAGGGGAATACTGTGAGGCCGTTGTTTATAAGGTAAAAAATGGGATAGCTGTTAATTATACTGAAGCATACATGCGCAGACGCGATCCTGATAGCATGGTTATTGGAGATGACCTGCCAACTGATAAGATAACCTATACACAAAGATTTGGGAAAGATTTTAATGAACTTAAAAAAGAAACATTTGATTGGTTACAAAAGCAGGACTTAGCAGTGTTTTTCTTCAAAGCAGGGCAACTTGATGGGTGTTATGGTATGGCAATAGCACCTGCAAATGCTGGTTTCTTTTGTTTAGGCCTGGGGATATTACAGGGAATCATTGATTCAAGACAAATTGAAGGCACCATACATGTTAAATGTATACTCTATATAGCACCTGTTTTCAGGCATACCCATTTCAATGGGAAACAGATAGTTGTTCACTATAGGAGTGAAAATCTGCATGAAATATACAGTTATAATCTGTATCCCGGGCCAAGTGCAAAGAAAGGTGTATATTCATCGTTGCTTGATTTTGGTGAGAAGGAAGGTTGGGTAACAAATCACTGTGCTGTGGTGCAGGTTATTACCCCGTATGGCAATAAGACAACCATAATGCATGAAGGTGCCAGTGGAAGTGGTAAAAGTGAAACCAATGAACATATTCATCGAGATGTGGATGGTACCATAAAGCTTGGTGTGAATATTGTGACTGGCGAAGTGTTATCACTGGTACTGCCACGGGGGTGTTTTTTGCGGCCAGTTGTTGATGATATGGGATTATGCCATCCATCATTTCAAAAAGATGATGGTTATTTATACCTTAAAGATGCTGAAGCAGGATGGTTTATACGGGTTAATCATATTGAACAGTATGGCACTGATCCTGATATTGAATCGCTTTCAATACATCCAAAGGTGCCATTAATGTTTTTGAATATAGATGCGCAGCCATTCAGTACTGCTTTATTATGGGAACACATTGAAGATGAGCCGGGTAAATCATGTCCCAATCCTCGTTTTCTGGTTCCACGCAATGCATTGCCGGACATTGTTAATAAACCTGTTCAGGTTCATATAAGAAGTTTTGGTGTCAGGACTCCTCCTTCAACAAAAGAAAAACCTGATTATGGAATAATAGGTTTATTCCATATATTGCCACCGGCAATAGCCTGGTTGTGGAGGCTTGTGTCACCTCGTGGCCATGATAATCCAAGTATTGTAAAAACTGGAGGGCTTGAATCCGAAGGGGTTGGTTCTTTCTGGCCTTTTGCAACTGGTAAAAAAGTTAATTTTGCAAATTTGCTACTTGAGCAGATAATTGCCAGTCCAAAGGTAAAATATGTGCTGGTACCCAATCAGTATATTGGTGCCTGGCAAGTTGGATTTAACCCACAATGGATTATGCGTGAATATTTAGCAAGAAGAGGTGGTGTAAAATTTTTTGCTGATGAATTGTCTAAATCACGTTGTTCATTGTTGGGATTTTCATTAAATAAGCTTGTTATAGAAGGAGTAGAAATTGAGAAGTTTCTTTTAAGGCCTGAGCTTCAAAGTGAAGTTGGTGAAGATGCGTATGACAGGGGAGCTCAGATACTGGTTGATTTTTTCAAGAAGGAACTTATGGATTACTACAATGATCCCAATCTTCTTCCCTTAGGCAAACAGATCATTGAGTGTTTTTTGTCTGATGGAACAATTGAAGAGTATATGCAGCTCATCAAAGATGAAGGTTTAATAATGGAAGATTAAATGGCATTGCAAAAATATCCTTCATTATTTCTTGATAGAGATGGCACACTCATAAAGGATGTGGGGTATATAAGTAATCCCGGGCGTGTAGTTTTTTATACATGTACGTTTGATGCTTTGAAAGAAGCGCAGCAGTTTTTCAGGCTGTTTATCATAACCAACCAGCCTGGTATTGCAAAAGGAATTGTAACCTTAGATGAGGCTATTACAGTAAATACGTATATTCAAAGCGTTTTTGCTGATAAAGGCATTACAATTGAATCCATATATATGTGCCCGCATGCAAAAGAAGATAAGTGTCATTGCAGAAAACCAAAGACCTATTTTGTTGATCAAGCTGTAGCGTACTATAATCTGGATGTACAACATTCTTTTGTTATTGGTGATCATCCATCTGATATACTGCTTGCAAAAAATGCTGGGATGCAGGGTATATATGTGTTGACAGGGCATGGCAAAAAGCATAAAAAAGAAATTGATAATTGTGTGATAGTTAAAAAGAATTTACAGTATGCAGTAGATTATATACTAAAAAGAGTACAATTATGAAAAAGCCCTTTTTTGAAAAACCAGCCCGTATCTTTGCACACAGGGGATATTCAAAAGAATATCCAGAAAACACCGCACTGGCGTTTGAAAAAGCAATTGCGTTAGGAGCAGATGTCATTGAAACAGATGCGCACCTTACCCGGGATGGACATGTGGTGATAGTTCATGATGAGGAACTATCGCACATAACTGATGGTAAGGGAAATGTTGGCCAGTTAACATTACACGAGATAAAACAATTAGATGCGGCATATCATTTCAGCTTGGATGGAGAAACTTACCCATACCGTGGCAAAGGTATTACTATTATGACACTGGAAGAGATGCTGGATGCTTTTCCTGAACAGCGCTTTAATGTTGACCTGAAAGATAATACAGTAGTGCTGGCAGAAAAATTTTGTGATATAGTTCTTAGCCATAAATCTGAACACAGGGTTCTGGGTGCATCGCAGCATGGTAAAAATTTACAATATATACGTAAAAGAATCCCAACCATGGCAACATCATTTGGGCTGTGGGGTGTGTTGGGGTTTTATTTTTTATTCAGGTCAGGACTTTTGGGGCTTTTTAAACATTTTCCTGGTGATGCACTGCAAATACCGGAATACATTGGGCCTTCACATCTGGCAAATGGGGCACTGATACGTATGGCACATGAGCGTGGAATACAGGTTGATGTGTGGACGGTAAATCAAGAACGAGATATGCGGAGACTGCTTGATGTCAACGTTGACGGTATAGTAACCGACGATGTGCCACTGCTTCAAAAAGTACTTCAGGATTATCCATTGAAGTAGAAGTATATTTTATTCATAACCTGTTGTGTGTGGTTATGATAAATTTTTAATTTTGATCTTTTCTAAAAATAATTAATGCCAAAGAAAGTATCCACGTTTCTTCATTGAGATATTGTAATAATAGAAGACTCAATCGCATTGTAAAACTATTATCCATTGACATTTTCAATGGTTATTTTTATAATAAAAGTGTACATTACGTAATTCACACTATTATTGTATGTTGACACTAATAGTATTGTAATTTACGTTAATTAATTTCTTATAAATAGTAATAGGGTATTTAGATTATTATTTATAAAATTTAATATGTGACGCTATTTTGTTATTGGGATAAAAGCAATATGAAAGAAGATGTTCGCTGGTTGCAAAGATTAGAAAACTTTGAAAAAGCAATCAATCAATTAAAAGCAGCAGTGGTTCAATATAATGAAAAAGGATTAAATGAGCTTGAAAAACAGGGTATGATTCAGGCATTTGAGTACACATTTGAGCTGGCATGGAATTTAATCAGAGACTATTTCCTATACCAGGGAATACATGACATACAGGGTTCAAGAGATGCTGTTAAAATGGCATTTAAATTTGGAATTATTGAAAATGGCAGTATCTGGATGGAAATTATAAAAACAAGAAATTTAACAGCACATACATATAATCAGATGATTGCAGATTCAATTGTTTCACAGATTGTAAAATCATATTATGCTGAATTAGAAAAGCTATTTAAAAGATTTATGGAGATAAAAATGAATGATTAAAAATACATTTGGCATTGAAGATACAATTATTAACAGTCTGAGAGAAATATTCTTACAATATCCTGAAATAGAGAAGGTGCTTATATATGGTTCCCGAGCAAAAGGATCTTATTCAAAAGGATCAGATATAGATATAGTTATAATTGCACCACAAATGGATTTTTCACACTATTTAAAGCTTTATGCGCAATTAGATGAACTGGAAATACCCTATACACTTGATGTAACAAAATATGAACTGATAGGAGAAAATATAAAGTCTCACATACAGAGAGTGGGTGTTGAAATATATAAACACAATCACAAATAAAATTTTATTGACACAAAGTATTGATTTATTACTTTGACAAAATCATTTGCTGTGATATATTTCTTTCCATACAATTTTTATTTATTTCGGGGCGTGGCTCAGTCCGGCTAGAGCGCGTGGTTTGGGACCATGAGGTCGGAGGTTCAAATCCTCTCGCCCCGAATTTTAACGCGCCAGTAGCTCAGCAGGATAGAGCAACGGCCTTCTAAGCCGTGGGTCACAGGTTCGAGTCCTGTCTGGCGTGCATTCCTTCCTGAATATAAAAATCTAATTCATGTCAATATGAATCCAGTATTTATTATATCTATTGAAAATATTCACCCAATGATAGTTTTTCAACAACTATCGATACAAATAATTAATGAAGGATTAAGTAGCGTTGTTTATAAAAATATATTTACCTATTCCACTTTTGGCAGGAATTTCTAGAATATATATAATTATTTAATTATAAAAATAGTCTCAGAAAAAAATTAATATATTTATAATTTTTTGTTGGCGAATATTATAGAATTATATAAATTATTAAAATACCGTTTTTTCAATATATTTATTTTATTTATTACACAATACTTATTATTCAGGAGGATGTATGAGCAGTAAACAGATTACGTATATTGTAACTCATGCTGATGATGATCCCGAAATGGCTTCCATTCCGTTTGTTCTTGCAAACACAGCAGTAGCAATGGATGTAACACCGGTTATCATTTTGCAGGGTAAAGCTGTCATGCTTGCAATGAAAGGATACGCTGAGCACATCCATTTTGAAGGCTTTAATCCACTAATGGATATGATCAAATCATATATTGAAGCAGGCAATAAACTTCTTGTTTGCACACCGTGCATGAATAAAAGAAAAATTAAAGTAGAAGATTTAATTGAAGGTGCTGAAGCTATTGGTGGTGCAAAAGTAAATGAGATTGTCCTTGGAAGTGATGCGGTCTTGACCTACTAAATGAAAATTATTGATGCTTAATTAAAATTTGTGGACAACCTTTAATTTCTTTATCAAGAAATTCAATAACACTGTATAGTATATCGATAGTTGCCTGTACAACTTCTGGTTCAATGTGCTCTGTAGTATCATTCATGGTGTGGTACACACTATCCTGCTTTTCAACTTCAGTGGGAAGTGCTATGAGCGTTGTTGCAATGGCACCAGCTTGTGCCAGTGGTGCAGCATCGGTGGCGCCGGTTCCCGGATACATGGCAAATAGTGTGGCAGTGTGCCCTTTGCTATGAGCTATAGTTACACATTGTTTTGCAAATTCGTTTGAAAGCTTGACAAAACCATTCACGTCGCTTGTCAAAAATTTGATGAGCTCTGGTTTGTAAAGGCTATCCATATTAAAATGGTATGTTGGCATGCTGCTAATACACTCACGGTATGCTTTTGCAAAAGCTTTTGAACCTTTAAGTCCACTTTCTTCACCATCAAAGCTTACAAAGATTAAACGGGTATAGTCTGGGCGATAGTTACTGAAGATTTTTGCCATCACTGCGGTAATAGCACTTGCTATTAAGTTATCGCCAGCACCTGGCGTAGCGTTTTTGCTTTTGAAAAAAAGCATCTGCATGTTAGCAATACCAAGCAGTACAATGATTACCATGAAGACAATGTATGCAGTGTGTGATTGAAACCAGTAAGCATTTACTACAATTAACCATCCAATAACGAGCGATAGTACCATGGAAAGAATGATTGATGCAACACGTATACGGTACAGGCGCGGTGTGGTGCGCATATAACGGAATTCGTATGCACTATCGTGATGACCGCTAATAATGATTTGCTGACGCACTTCTTTTTTAGGATTGATAATGCCAATAGCATTGTAGCCTTTTTTTGGTTTGTATAAAAAATCAAAGGTGCCTTTATAAAAAATAAATTGATGCGATGCAATGATATTTGCAACAGTAAATCCAAGTGCAGCTATACCATAGTAGTGCAGTAATAAAAAAATGAGTGAAGTAATGTATATCCATGGCACAAGCGTTAAGAAACCTAAAAAAGCAGCAGGATGCGTAATGAATGATTGAAGTTGTGAAGTGTCACAATACGCTTTATACAGTTTATGGAATACACGTGCAGTTACATGTGAATCATCAGAGCATGAAGGTCGAGCTCCTATATTGTTTATGATTGTATCAACAACGGTGAATGCATAGTTTGACGCCTTGTTACGTGTTTTAGTATTCATGCCATTTTTTCCTTCATGGATTATATATGCCATAGTGTTATATTGTAATTGTATCTGATACATCCCACTCCATTAACAGTAACTATCGCCCATACTTTTATTAGTAGCTAACTGATGGTGATTGGTTACAATAGTATACTCTTCAAGAACTTTTTGTAAATGTAAAAAAAATCAGGTAAGAAATTTTTTTTTGATTTAATTTGACTATTTGGCTATATTACCAAATAAGCAAAATTAAAATTATTCTATAAGGTATGAATATGGAACCATTAGTAAAGCAAAAGTATGAAACACGTGCTGCTATCATGAAAGCGCTGGCGCATCCAAGCAGGCTCATGATGGTAGAGGAACTTGAAAAAGGACCTCGATGCGTATGCGAGCTTCAAGAGCTTGTTGGTGCTGACATGTCAACGGTGTCCAAACACTTAGCAGTGATGAAAAATGCAGGGCTGGTGTATGATGTAAAACAGGGTACCACCGTATATTATCACCTTAAGACTTCCTGTGTTCTTGATTTCATTGCGTGTGTTGATAGGGTTATTGAACACAATGTGGCACATCAGGTTAAGATTGCTCGCTGCTGTGTTCGGAGTGTACGGCATTCATAGAATTACCATTCATGTACGCTACAAATATTATGACAGTTTTATTCATGTAACATACAATATATAAGGAGATGTATTTATGGATTGGAAGAGTGAATTAAAAAAGTTGCTGTATATTGTTGCAGCATTTCTTATTTTTTACTATCTGCCAATTGGCAATCCGCGTTTTGACAATGCTGTGTTTGAAGCGTTGCATCTGACAAAGTGGTATGCACAGGAACATGTTCTTTTGTGCCTGGTGCCTGCGTTTTTTATTGCAGGAGCTATCGCTGCATTTGTAAGCCAGAATAGTGTTATGAAATATTTAGGGCCTACTGCGCCAAAATTACTGGCGTATGGTGTAGCATCGGTTTCCGGTACAATACTTGCTGTGTGTTCATGTACGGTGTTGCCGCTTTTTGCAGGTATCTATACCATGGGAGCAGGACTGGGACCTGCAACAGCCTTTTTATATTCAGGGCCTGCGATCAATGTTCTGGCAATTATTTTAACTGCCCGTGTCCTGGGACTTGAAATTGGTGTTGCACGGGCTGTAGGTGCAATTTTATTCAGTGTTGTTATTGGTGCATTGATGTACCTGATATTCAGGAAAGAGGAAATAGAAAAAGCCAATGCCATGATGAATATGCCTGAGCCTGAAACTCCGCGTCCACTGTGGCAAACGGTAGTCTATTTCTTTTTGATGGTGGCGATACTGGTATTTGCAAACTGGGGAAAGCCTGCAACAAATGAAGGTATATGGTATACTATTTTTTCATATAAATGGGAAATCACCGGCATATCATCGTTGTTATTTGGGCTAACGCTTGGTGCATGGTTTGGTGTTAAATGGTGGAAGGTTCTGGTTTCTATCATAGTCGTTGGTGTTTTGGGATTTCTTTTTCAGCATGAGCCCATGATACCATTTGCTGCAGGAGTTGTTGCACTGACACTTATTACTGCAACTGAAAAAGGTGAAATGACCACCTGGCTTGAGCAGACATGGTCATTTGCAAAACAGATACTACCGCTTCTTTTAGGTGGTGTACTTGTTGCTGGATTTTTGTTGGGTCGTCCAGGACATGAGGGAATCATCCCGTCAGAGTGGGTAAGTGTTGCTGTTGGTGGTAATTCTGTATTTGCAAACTTCTTCTCTTCACTGGTTGGTGCATTCATGTATTTTGCCACACTCACCGAGGTTCCTATTTTACAGGGATTACTTGGTAGTGGTATGGGATATGGTCCTGCACTGGCACTTCTATTAGCAGGGCCAGCGTTATCGCTTCCCAATATGCTTGTAATACGCAGTGTCATTGGTACAAAAAAGACTGTTATTTATGTGTCGCTGGTTGTGATCATGGCAACGATCACGGGACTTATTTTTGGAATGTTATATCAATAAGGGGAAATTGATGATGAAGAAAATTGCAATAGCATTGATTATATGTGCGATAGTTATCAGTAAAGGTTTTGCAGAGGAAAGTAAACCGCTGGTGAATATTTCGGGTGTTGGTTATTTTGACTGGAAGAAGGATATACAGAAATCAGATGGAACAGAAAGCGAAAATACATTTGAACTCAACCGTGTGTATCTCAACTTCACAAAGCAGTTTGATGAAATATGGAGCATGCGTGTAACTACTGACATTGGCCAGGTAGAAAGTGAAAGTACAAAACCATATCAGGAAGACGCTGCAACCACTTCAGAAGTTAAATCAAAAACCAACAATTATACAGTGTATCTTAAATTTACGTATATTCAGGCAGCACAGCAGTATGAGCACCTATCGTATACGCTGCAGTTTGGCATGGTTGGCACACCACTTCTTAGCTACATTGATGGCCAGAGCGATTACCGGTGGATACAGCAGAACTATTTTGATAATTCAAAGGATCTGCTGCAAACTACGGTTGATTATTCGGCTGATGCTGGGGTCAGAGCCGATGTTTCTTTATTCAAGGTGGTTACCATAACAGGAGCTATCACCAATGGTGAAGGATTTAAGCATGTCAGTGAAACTGATGATGGTAAAGCATATTATGGCATGCTTACAGTTAATCCGTTTGAACATTTCAGCCTTATAGCATTCAATAGATACTGTATAACCAATGATAATGACAGGTCAGATAATTATACCAACGACACTGCGTTTGGTGCATTCTATACACAGGATGTTGTAAAAGCTGGTGTTGTATATGCACTACCTGTTGAGGAAGTGAGTGGCCAAAAAACAAACTATAGACTTGTAGATAGTTACCTGCATATTGATCTCTCGTATGTGTGGACTGTACCGCTGCTTTTAGCAGCGCGTGTTGGCTATGGTAAAAATACAGATAACGATAATACTATAAAAATATATTCAGGTGGAGTTGGGTATCGTTTCAGCAAAGATATACGAACTATTGTGTATTATCAGCATAAAAAAGATGATACTAAAAGTAAAGCCGATGAGGTTATGTATGTTAAATGTGGTATAAGTTTTTAATGTGTATAAAGGAGGAATGATATGAGCAATATAGTTCTTGTTGCAATAGATTTTTCAGAGTTTTCGCAGAAAATTCTTGATAGCGGCATTAAAATTGCCAAAGGTTTAAAAGGCAAAGTGGATCTTATCCACGTTGAAGAAGATGTATACAGAATAAGGCGTTCACATGAAATAACACCAATGGATGAAGAATTTTTCCCGGTAATACAAAGATTTCATGAAGCACGCCTGACTCAATGTCAAAAAGAGCTTGAAAAGCTTTACAAAAAAATACCATCGGCATTGCGGGGAAAAAAGATAATTGTGGAAGGGCATCCAACGGAAGAGATTGCAAAATATATTGATGCAAATAAGGTGACAGTGCTGGTTATTGGTTCTCATGGTTCAAGTAACCTGCCAATATCACGTTTGGGTTCAACAACTGAAAAGTTAGCACGCAAGGCTTCATGTTCAGTGTTGATAATAAAATAGAGTGTAAATAGAGTTTTAAAAATTTATTTATATCGGGAGGTTATTATGGCATGGTTAGCGGGGTATCCAAGGGAAAAGGTCAACTGGCATCCAACTGTAGATTTAGAAAAATGTGTTAAGTGTGGCATGTGCATGAATTGCGGAAGGCAGGTATATACATGGAAAAAGGAAGGACCGGTTGTAGAAAATCCTTTAAACTGTATTGTTGGTTGCACCACATGTGCAAATCTTTGTAAAGGGAATGCTATCACATTTCCAGATATTAAAGAACTTAGAGCATTATATGAGCGGGAAAAAATATGGGCACATGTGACCAAACAAATGAAGGAAGAAGGCAAACTTACAGTAAAAGAGTAGTTAAATGTTGAAGAATTATTCGGATGTCTACTGGAAGTAGATTAGAATAATTATGAGTATTGTAAAAGCATGTGAAAATTGAACATGCATGTATTTGTGAATAGAAAATTGATGAAAATGACATATTTTGGAAGTAAATAGCAAATAATAGATTGATATTCAGTTAGGTAGGAGGTAGTAATGAAAAAGTTTGAAATTCTGGGTACCGGTTGCCCAAAATGCAACATGTTGCAAAATTTAACCGAACAGGCTGCAAAGGAGTTAGGTTTGCAGTATGAACTGAAGAAGGTTACTGACATCAAGCAGATAATGAACTATGGTGTGATGATTACACCAGCGCTTGTTGTTGATGGTCAGGTTAAAGTAGCTGGCAAAGTGCCAACACTTGATGAAATCAAAAAGTTGATTCAGTAAAATTATATTAATACTAAGGGGGAGTTTGTTTATGGACTGTTGTGGTGGCGGTAATGTACTGTTATATTCATGCTCTGGTGCAGCTGATGTTGGCTGCATAGCTGATAGGGTTACACGAATTCTTTCAAAAGAAAAAGTGGGCAGGATGACCTGCCTGGCCGGGGTTGGTGCGCGTCTTTCAGGTTTTATTGCTTCGGCACAGGGTGCAGATCGCAATATAGTTATTGATGGCTGCCCTGTTGCCTGTGCGCAAAAAGGGCTTGAAGCAATTGGCGTTACACCTGAAGTGTACAATTTGTCAAATTATGGATGTCAAAAAGGTTCAACACCGGTCAATGACGAACTTGTTGAAGAGATAGCTCTAAGGATTAAAAATGATATTGTTAATTATAAACCTGTTGGGGTTGTCATCTCAGAAGGTTCAGAAGGTTGTTCGTGTGGAGGTAATTGTTAGCTTTATAATAATGTCATTCTTTGTCCCGATTGCATCGGGATAAAGAATCTCTTTTATAATAAACGACGAGATTCTTCGGCCATTTGCATGGCCTCAGAAATGTACTGTGTTCCATGTCAAAAAAAAATTAAATTTTTTGATAACATGGTTCATAAATTCTTCCATTTTTCACAAT
>JARYLT010000007.1 GCA_029907515.1 Spirochaetota bacterium
CAGCTTGACATCACCTGGGTAAATCACAGCTTTACTCATTTTTATTCGCGGAAGCTGCCAGTGCGAAAAAACTTTATGCTGAAAGAAGATACCAGTGTGGCACGCGAAGTATTTCAGAACGAGATATGCATGCTGGAACATGATATTATTCCTTCAATTTTTTTCAGATTTCCGGGTCTTATTTCCAATCAAAAAATCTATGAAAAGGTAATGGGGTATGGACTCATCCCTTTAGGTGCAGATGCATGGCTTGCAAAAGGCAAAAAGCCTGTGACTGGCAGTATTATTCTGGTACATCCCAATGGCAATGAAAAGAAAGGCACCTACATTTTGATCCAACTTGCCCGTAGAGGAGCAATTAATATAACAAATATTGTATCATTGACAGCAACATGTACAAATAGATCACAAACTGCTTCAATACATAAAAAACAGGTTAAGCTATAATCATACGAACCATTGCTACCAGAAACTTTTGTCACTATAAATTTTTTTTGTTTATCACTGATTCAATCTTTTTCTCAAACGAATTCAGTATATCCTTAATGGGATATATGTCAGACAGCATTATATGAAACAGTGAAATGCCTTCAAGAAAAGCTATGGTTGCAACTGACAGCGTTGTTGCACTTTTTTTAGTTGTTTCCTTGCCTATGATAGCAACAAGTTGCTCAATCCATTCTTGATATACATACTGTAGTTTTGTTCGTACTTTTTTATGATACAGTGCTATTTCCCAAACTTCAATGAATATCTTTGCCAGTTCTTCATTCAATGTAATTTTATTC
Source organism: Spirochaetota bacterium (assembly GCA_029907515.1). GTDB lineage: Bacteria > Spirochaetota > UBA4802 > UBA4802 > UB4802 > UBA4802. The sequence goes on from JARYLT010000007.1 coordinate 789, forward strand.
TTTGCATAATCCAGCGCCAGTGACAGAGCTTCATTGAAACTCCGTGATCCAAGTTTTTGCTTTTGTGCCCAATTTTTGAAATCATCTAAATGCAATACAACAATCCAGTCTAAAAAATACAGTAATATTTCTTCTTTATCTTTAAAATAGTAATGTAGCATCCCGTGGTTAAGTTTGGCTTCTTTTGCTATATCCTTTATTGTTGTTCGAGCAAATGGCTTTCGTAACAGGCAGCGATATAACGCCTGTGCTATCTCTTCTCTGCGTGTGTCTTTTAAAATGCGTCTGCCCATTACACCATGATTTCCATTTTATATTTTTTATCACTACCTGATAGTGTACACACAGGCGCAAGTGACATGCGTGTACACTTTTTTTGCAATACTCCATTGTTCAAAAATAATTGCCAGCCAGTCAATATTAATTTATTGACAAAATAAATATTTTATGTTAGTCAACCAACTAATATATACTAAAAGGAGGTTCGTATGGCTTTATGGAAAGATACACTCACTGATAATGATAAAAAACTTATCTTTTCACTATTTTCACGGCACATTTCTAAAGGGCAAACCAAGACAATGCGTGCTGCACATTTAGATTTTATTGAGACCCGGCGCAAAGGTATTGGTTTTACTGATGGACTATTTGGGCGAAAGATCATTGATTGCTTCACATCAGCTGGCTGCTTCAACGTGGGGAGAGGAAATCCTGAAATTATCAAAGCACTTAACGAAGCACTGAAAACGTATGATATTGGCACAAACCTTTTGCAATCAAACGTTAAAAAAGAGTTTATAAAAAAATTAGCGTCAGTTGCTCCGGGAGATTGCAATCAGGTTATCTTTGCTTCTGGTGGCGGTGATGCAATTGACTGTGCAATAAAGTTAGCTCGTGGTGCAACGGGAAGAAAGAAAATCATAGCAATGAAAAAAGCATACCATGGCCACACGGGGTATTCACTTTCAGCAAATGGTAAGGATTACTATCGCCACCTTTTTGAACCACTTGAACCCAATTTTGTCTTTGTACAATTTGGCGACTTAGATGCAATACGGCAGGTTGCCGGCATTGATACTGCCGCCATCATACTTGAACCAGTTCAGGGTGAAGGTGGCATCTTTGTGGGTGATGACTATTACCTGAAAAGTTTACGAACTATATGCAACCAGTTTGGCATCATGCTCATCTTTGATGAAATCCAGACAGGCTTTGGGCGCACAGGCAGGATGTTTGCCAGCCAGCACAGTGGTGTTGTGCCCGATATCATGACCCTTGCCAAATCTATAAGTGGTGGCCTTTTCCCCAATGCTGTGGTGATGTACCGCAACATTCCGCTTCTTACACAGTATGTCAAAAGCAATCCGGAATTTCATCAATCAATAACCGGTGGAAGTGACATTGGGTGTGCCGTTGGCATTGCCGTGATCGACTATATTGTAAAAAACCGCCTGTGGGAAAATGCAGAATCAATGGGTAACATCATTATGGAAGGACTTCTTTCCATTCAGCATGAAAATCCTGACATCATAAAAGAAATCCGGGGCAGAGGACTTATGATTGGGGTTGAATATACTCATGAATACATGGGGGCGCTTATGGCCGATTCACTGGCACGGCATGGCATCTTTGCTGTATACTCAGGCAATCAGCCACAGGTAATGCGCTTCATGGTTCCCATCACCATACATGAACAGGAAGTACAAACAATGTTAAACATCATACGCAAAGCGATAGTTACCATGAGGATGTACATGCCGCTTACCAAACCATTATCAAAAATTCCACTGCTCAAAAAACTGCTAGACGATATCCATGTACAGATAGCTGTATTTGATATTATCCGCTACTTTGAGGATATCCTTGGCATAACAAAAAGAAACTACAGTAAGGAGGCATAACATGGATTTGCAATCATTATATACAATTGTTGAAGGAAGACGAAATGGTGAATTTTTCTATGATACTAAAGGCAAGCGCTATATTGACTGCTACTGTGGTGCTGGCACGTTCAACTTAGGTCGACATGTTCAGGAACTATCGAACACATTACAACAGCAGGCAGATAAAAGCGATCAGGGTAATTTTGTTTTAATATCACAGGAAAAGGCGCTTTTAGCTTCAAAGCTTATTTCATTCATTCCAGCCAGACTCAATGGTGTATTCTTTTCAGCAGGCCGTGGTGAGGCAATGGACTTTGCCTGTAAACTGGCTCGCGGATTTACCGGCCAAACACAACTGGTAACCGTTGATGGTGGCTATTACGGTGAAACCGGTTTTTCCGTATCACTATCGGATGGGGATAAAAAGAAAAGTTTTGGGCAGATACCCGATATTGTCTCCATACCATTCGGTAATATACAGGCTCTTGAAGAAAGAATAACAGCAAAAACTGCGGCCGTTATCACCGAAACTATACAGGTTGAAAATGCATGCCGCAGTGCCAGTGAAGGCTTTTTTAAGATTATGCGCACAGTGTGCAACAGGACAGGCGCACTTATGATACTTGATGAGACGCAAACCGGCATGGGCCGTACCGGCAAAAAATTTGCTTTTGAACATTATGGTGTAGAACCTGACATTCTTGTTATTGGTGAAGCACTGGGTGCTGGCATATTCCCCATAGCAGCCACAGCATTTACCAGGAAGGTACAGAAGTTCATGAATCAGCATCCACTTATTCATCTGTCAACGTTTGGCGGGCATGATCTTGGATGCAGGGTTGCCTATGAAGCACTTGAACTATATGAAAAAACAAAGCCATGGGAAAATGCAGGGAATGTTGGGCAAAAGCTCCTGGAAGAACTTGCTGCCTTACAAAAACAATATCCTGGAAAAATTTTATCAGTACATGGTAGAGGACTTGTTATTGCTATTACAGTACACAGTGATGTGATGGCACAGAAAGCCGTTACAAAACTTGTGAAAGAAGGCATTTTTACAGCAACTGGCAAAGTAGCTCGCGATGCAGTCATCATACGACCGGCGTTAACAATTTCCGAAGAGACAGCAAAGACAATTGCACGGAGTATACGTAAAGTATTTAAAACATTATAGATGAGACATATTTTTCTCATTAAAAAATACATATTGCGCCAGAGTGGTCTTTCCTGACTGGCGAGGACATGTGATTGCTACCACAGGGAACTGTTTTGATAATTTTTTAATGTTTGTTCAGCTTCACGTTTTATCATATGGTTTCTTTTGTAACACTATGGATAGGTAATAATATATGCACATCAGTTATTATGGAATACTATATAACTTGCAAATTGTTAATACAAATTACAATTTGTAAGGTAAAATATTGAACTATGGGATTATATAAGATCGGTATTGTAATATGTTATATTTTACAAAAAATTTTTGGGAAGTTATTGACTATAAATTCCGTGTAAAGTAATAGCAAGAATTCATGAAGATAAACACCATTTAATTTTGCATTTTTTCTTGACGAAATTTGAGTATGATGTACTCTTGTAAAAAATAAAAAAAGATAGTATTTTTTTGTGACATAAATGATTTTTTATAGTATATTTTATGAAAAGAACATATGTTAAACGAGTTGCCTTCCTGCTGAAAGAGTTTTTATATAACCTTTTGTAGATTATGATATATGTATTAAATAATTACAGCAAAAATAAATCATCATGGGAAAATCCTCTTAACAATAAAGTAATAAGGTACTGTTCAATATCGTTAACATAATGTTATTTGTTATTTTAAACTATTACCATACATTTTCGTGTAAATTTTACACAATCCATACGGTTTAACCAGTTATTGTATAGCAGAGATAATTCTTGTTTTTAAAGAAGCTGTTCATATAAATTCCAAACTTAAATATTCTAAAGGTGTGCTATGACAAAAGTATCAAATGAAACCGTTGAAAAGAACAACAATAATAACAGAAAAAACGGGAACGGAAACGGAGATTATGCAAAAAAAGGCAATGGAACCATTCAGGAAGGCCGTTTAGATTTAGCTGAACTCAAATCAAAAACCATCAGTTCCCTTATGGAAATTGCACGTTCCATGGGAATAGAGGGAGTTTCAGGACTTAAAAAACAGGATCTTATATTCGAAATATTAAAAGCTCAAACTGAGCGCAGCGGTTTAATCTTCTCAAGCGGTGTACTGGAAGTTCTTAACGATGGATACGGGTTCCTTCGCTCACCCAACTACAGTTATCTGCCCGGCCCTGATGATATCTATGTATCGCCTTCACAGATAAGGCTTTTTGGCTTACGGACAGGGGATACCGTTGCAGGGCAAATTCGGCCACCCAAGGATAATGAGCGCTTTTTTGCCCTTCTTCGTATTGAAGCGGTCAATTATGAAAACCCAGAAAAACTGCAAAACCGTGTATTATTTGATAACCTCACACCTCTGTATCCTGAAACACGCATAAATTTGGAAACATCACCCGATGAAATAGATATGCGCATTCTTAACATAATTGCACCCATAGGGATGGGACAGCGCGCACTGATTGTTGCTCCTCCCCGTACCGGTAAAACCATAATCTTACAGAAGATAGCTAATGCTATCACCACAAATCACCCTGATATTATACTTATAGTATTGCTCATTGATGAGCGGCCCGAAGAAGTTACCGATATGGAGCGTTCGGTTAAGGGTGAGGTTATTTCATCAACATTTGATGAACCGGCTTCCCGCCATGTCCAGGTAAGCGAAATGGTACTTGAAAAAGCAAAAAGGCTTGTAGAGCATAAAAAAGATGTCGTTATTCTTCTTGATTCAATCACCCGTCTGGCACGCGCATATAATCAGGTGGTGCCAACAAGTGGCAAGATCTTATCCGGTGGTGTTGACTCAAACGCACTGCATAAACCTAAACGTTTCTTTGGTGCAGCCCGAAACATTGAAGGTGGTGGCAGCCTGACCATTATAGCAACTGCCCTCATTGAAACGGGAAGCCGCATGGATGAAGTTATCTTTGAAGAATTCAAAGGTACAGGAAATTGTGAAATCGTACTTGACAGAAAATTAGCCGATAGAAGAATATTCCCCGCAATTGATATCAACAAATCAGGCACCCGAAAAGAAGAGCTTCTGGTTGATGCTGAAGAGCTTAATAAAATATGGATTTTACGGAAGGTCCTGTCTTCAATGAGTTCAACTGAAGCAATGGAATTTTTAATTGAAAAAATGCGTGGAACAAAGAATAATAAAGCATTTTTCAAAGCAATGCAGGGATAATTGTGATATATTTATTTCTATAAGGATAAGGAGATAGTTATGAAAAAAGGAATACATCCTGAATATTATGATACCGTGATAAAATGCGCATGCGGTAATGAGATCCCAACACGTTCAACAGTTAAAGATCTTCATGTTGAAATATGCTCAAACTGTCATCCGTTTTATACCAAGAAGCAGAAGATTGTGGACACAACCGGACGTGTAGAAAAATTTAAGAAGAAATACAATATCAAGTAATTTTTAGTAACATTTATTACTGATTATTTACGATATAGTATGAGTACGTAAACATGCGTCACCTTGAAAAAGGTGGCGAAGTTTTTTTATAAAGTTTACCTTATTTCTCCTTAATACAATATACGAACAAGCTTTTAATGCATTATTAACTATTTATCTAACCCATAAAAAGCAAGTTTACGTTGTATAAATTTTACACAGTATAGCGTGGTATTGTATATTTTTTATACATTTGTTACTTTTTTAAAAATTTTATGGGTAAATCATTGACGCCTTGAGATAGTATTTGTATATTTGTGTAAGTATTTTAGCAGCTAATTATTTTATTTTTTACTATTTTAGCTGTAAAATCTGATTTTTCAAATTATTTTAATAAACAATTTAAAAAAATTACTCAGAAATAGCTGTTTTTATAGTATTTATAAAGAATTATTTTAAATATTTATAAGTTTACGAAAATTTTGGCACACATATTGCTTTATACTATAGGTGAAGCGAAATTCATGGAGAGGAGGCAGCCATGAAAAAATACAATGACTTTGAAGATTTGTCAATCAATCAGTACTTTAACGCAATTAATCAGGTAGAACTTCTTACACCAGAAGAAGAGATTGAACTTGCAAAGAAAAAATGCAAAGGTGATGAGAAGGCTAAAGAAGCTCTGATTAATGCCAATTTGCGGCTTGTAGTAAAGATTGCAAAAAATTATACCAATTTAGAATCCTCATTGATTGACCTTATCCAGGAAGGTAATCTGGGATTGATCAGAGCAGCAGAGAAGTTTGATTACAAGATGGGCTGCCGATTCTCAACCTATGCTTCATACTGGATTAAACACTATATAACACGATTTATTGCAAAGCGAAGCCGTACTATTCGTGTTCCAATACGAAAAGGTGATCTTTTCAAGAAGATTAAAAGGGCTCAGGATGAGCTTACCAATGAATTAGGTAAAGAGCCTTCATATAAAGATATTGCCGATATGTTAGGTATTGATGAACGTAGTGTAAGCGATATCTTAGAGGTGTTCCAGCCAACAGTATCACTGGAGTATCCACTTAATGATGAAGAGTTCAATCTTTACGAAGTGGTAAGCGATGAAAAGTTTCTGTCGCCTGATACCAGCATTTCACGCCGCGATCTCAAGAAAGAGTTAGAGATAGCAATGGAATCGCTGATGGAAAATGAACGGCTTATATTAACAAAACGGTTTGGCCTTGATGGCAATGAGCCGGTGACATTGAAAGATGTTGGTAACGAATTTGGAATCTCTGCAGAAACTGTACGCCAGATAGAAGCCCGTGCAATGCAGAAGATAAAACAACGATTTGCATACTTAGCAGATTACATTGAATAGAATATATGTTACGTTGTTAAAAAAACCCTGCTGAATGCAGGGTTTTTTTATTTATTTTTGCCACAAAAAAATAAGATTATATTATCCCATACCCTATCCCTTTCTCCATAAGTAAGGCAAGAAAAGTAATTTTATCTAAATTTTTATTTACAATTTAACTGTTTTATTATATTAACATCCGTAGTATTATTATCATCTTTTTCCAGGGGGCTTTATGAAAAATTATAAAAAGCTGATTATATTTTCCATACTTCTGGTACTGTGTATTGCCATTATAGCATATTTAACTGATGGGTATCAAGAAAATGATAATACCAGTATACTGTTATTCAATGGCAATATCATAACCGTTGACAGTACCACATCCAAACCTGAAGCAGTTTTTATAAAGGGAAGCAGGATCTATTTTACCGGTACATTGCAGGATGCACGCAAACTAACAGATGCCAGTACTATAACAATAAATCTTAAAGGACGCACACTTATTCCTGGTTTTAACGATAATCACACACATACATTAGCTGCTGGCTCATTTTATTCTGAAGCAATATTGTGGAACAAAACCTGCGAAGAAATAGCGGTTATTATATCACAGGAAGCAAAAACAAAAAAACCTGGTGAACTTATCTCTGGTAATTCATGGGATTATACCACGTGCCCAAAGCCTCATAAGTCACTACTTGATAAAGCAGCCCCCAACAATCCAGTATTTTTAACGCAATATTCCGGACATGCTGCATGGGTTAACTCACGAATGCTGGAAGAAATGGGTATAGACAAAAACACGCCTGACCCCAAAGGTGGTCAGATTGTACGTGATGAAAAGGGAGAACCAACAGGGATTCTACGTGATACTGCTATGGGAACATCTGAATACGGTAAATTCATTAAACAGATACTATCGCCAAGCTTACATAAAAAACTCATTACTAAGGCTCTGACCCTTTACAAAGAAGCTGGTATCACATCGGTTCAGGACAACACGTGGGAACCCTTCACAGTGCGATTACTAAAAAAATATCGTAATTCACAGGAACTATCGACCAGATTTACCTGCTGGCCCATGGGCAACTCACCCCTGTACTATGCCTTCACCTGGTTTGCATCATTTGATAAAAACGATTACTGGGTCAGGAAAGGATTAGTTAAATATTTTGCCGATGGTGCATTTTCAACACGTACTGCATGGCTTTCACAGGAATATGCTGATGAACCGGGGAATTTTGGCTCACCGCGATATACCACTCAGGAATTAGAAACAATTGTTATGGAAGCTGCCAAAGAAAAACAACAGATCACCTTTCATGCCATTGGTGACAGGGCAGTAACTGAAGTACTCAATGCGGTTGAAAAAGCACAGGCTGTATACCCATGGACAAATACTTTGCGATTCAGGATTGAACACATTCAAATAATTAATCCCAATGATATTCAGCGAATGAAAAACTTAGGAATCGTTGCATGTGTTCAACCGTTTACTCTGTGCAACCCAAAAAAAGATGAAACGCTATTAGGGAAAGCACGAGCAAAAAAAGCATATATGTTTTATTCAATATATAAAGCGGGAATCCCTGTGGCATTTGGCTCAGATATACCTGCCGAAGTTGATTATCAGCCTCTTCTGGGCATCTATTATGCTGTAACCCGTAAAAGCAAAGACGGGACCATGGGGCCTCTTAACAAAGATGAATGTTTTTCTCCGTATGAGGCACTGTACTGCTACACAATGGGATCAGCGTATGCTGAATTTATGGAAAACGAGAAAGGCTCCATTACTAAAGGCAAACTGGCTGATTTCGTTGTTCTTTCGGATAACCTTATAACGGTGCCAGTTCATACTATCAAGGATATCAAGGTATTGATGACAATAACAGGTGGAAGGATAGTGTACAAACATAATGATTTTTGATTATTGAATAAACAAGGGGGTGTCCCAAAAGTCGTTTCGATACAAATTTCGCAACGCTCATTGAGTAATTTTGCCAGATTTTGTGGCAAAATTGTATCGAAATGAGCGAGTATTACGATATAATGTTTGCAAAATTTACTCAACGACCTCTTTTTGGACACCCCCTATCTTATTGTATATTACCCCTTCAGATTGATTAATTCCTGATACATCTAAATAATCAAATGGGGTTTTGCTAAAAACCCCATCTATCTTAATTTATATCGCATCTTCAAATTAATTAATTCCTGAAGCATCTGATTACAACAGTGGGGTTTTGAAAAAACCCCACCTCTTACTATTTATAGTACCGCTTCAGATTAATTAATTCCTGAAGCATCTGATTACAACAGTGGGGTTTTGAAAAAACCCCACCCCTTACTATTTATATTACCGCTTCAGATTAATCAATTCCTGAAGCATCTGAATAAATAAGGTGGGGTTTTGAAAAAACCCCACCCCTTACTATTTATATTACCGCTTCAAATTAATTAATTCCTGAAGCATCTGGTCAGATGTTGTGATAGTTCGGGAATTTGCCTGGAATCCTCTCTGGGTAATTATCATATCAGTGAACTGCTCAGAAAGGTCAACGTTTGACATTTCAAGTGTACCGGCCACAATTTTCCCTCTGCCTGCCTCACCTGCTGGTCCTATTAACGGTAGCCCTGAGTTATTGGATACCTCAAACATATTATCGCCCGTTGCAATTAACCCCTGAGGATTGGTAAACACTGCAGTGGCAACCTGCCCTATCATCTGCTTGGTGCCATTAGAATACACAGCAGTGATGATGCCCGAGTTATCCACAGTAAATGATTCCATATAGCCCATAGCATACCCATCCTGTTCAACCGCCTTGGTGGTTGATGGGGATGAGAACTGGGTTATACCTTCAACAAGCCCAGAACTGCCAAAATCAAGCCTGATATTACGTAGTGTGGGGTCACCTGCTACACGATAGCTCAAATTAACTTCAAGTTTGCCCTGATTAATCTCATCGGGACTGTTTGCGTCAGCAACAGATACAATGCGGCCTTCGGGGGAAAATTTTAGCACTACCCTGGTTGACCCGTTTATTTGATTTGGCTGATTGCCACCATTGGGCACATCGAGTGTTACCAGTTCGGTATCCGTGATAGCAGCAGAAGCCGTCCACTCATTCACTCCACTCTTCCAGAAATTGAGCGTCATACGGTGTGGATTACCCAACTTATCATAGATATCAATATTAGTTGTCACTCCAGCAGATGTTCTCATTATTGCATTGGCATCATTGGGGACTACCTGCAGCTTTGAGTCCAGATTACATTTATATTTTACATAATTGGTTTCTTTTGCAGGCACTTTCCCATAAATAGGAACAATGATATCCTCAACCGTACCGGATGTATTGATAACCTTTTCCCCGGCAGCATTTGTTGTAGCCATCCATCCCTGCACTTTAAGTCCGTTTGCAGGATTTACCAGCGTCCCATCCTTATCAAGTGCAAATGTGCCAGCACGTGTATACAGGTGCTTTTGTCCATCAGCAACAATAAAGAATCCGTCACCGGATATTGCCATGTCCGTATTGACACCAGTTGTTTGCAAGCTGCCCTGAGTAAATATCTTGTCAATAGCAGCAATATTCATACCCAGACCAACCTGCCGGGGATTAATCCCGCCACGGTTTTCTTCAGGCTTAGCAGCACCTGAAATAGTCTGCGACAGCATATCCTGAAAGGTAACCCTGCTGTACTTGAAGCCATAGGTATTAACGTTGGAAATATTGTTGCCAATGACATCCATCCGTGTCTGATGGTTTTTAAGTCCTGAAACACCTGCAAAAAGTGATCGCATCATATCGCAAAACTCCTGTTAATCTAATTTCTAACTGGTTCTATATGTGATGAACTGCCTTTACTGAAGGCGTTCGTTGAATATGCTTCCACGGCGTTTTGTTTTTCCTGTGCCACGTTTTCCTTTATTTCCTGTTTTACTGTAACATCAGTGTTTGCGGCAGCATCATTTTTTTCTGTGCGATAGTTACCGGGTAAATAGACCGCATGGATATCATTGAGCGAAACCTCAGCAGAACCAATAATCACCTTGACTCCATCCTGCCTGTACACAACACCGCTTACCAACCCGCGTACAATCTGCTGGCTTGCAAAATCAACCGCTTCAACCTCTTTGCCAATAAGTGAAAATGCATCACTGGACTGGGAACGTAGCACCAGCTTTTCAATTGACTGATTCATATTGCTCATCTGTTCAAGCGAAGAGAATTGTGCCATCTGACTTATGAATTCGCGGTCATTCATGGGCTGTGTAGGATCCTGATGGCGCAGTTCAGCCACTAAAAGCTTCAAGAAAGAGTCCTTATCAAGCTCTGATGGCAATTTACCCTTCTTAGCTTTCAATTTGGCATTAACTTCATTTGCCTGAAATTGTGCTTTTGCTACATCTTCGCCTGACATTTTTAATGCATCTGGCATTGTATGCTCCTTATATTATAACATCCAGTAATCCGTCATGGTATATATATCGGTTGCTTGCCACTTCATATTCAGTATTTTCAATAGTTTGTTTGTGTGACAATCCTGGCATTTCAGTAAATTCACGCTGCCTGTGTTCTTTAACATTGACTTCAAATTCGCCCACATGAACACCATTATGTTCAAGCTCCCAGCGAATTGATTCCAGTTGTTGAAGCAGCAGCTCTTTTGCCTCCTGGCTTTCAACAATAAAACGACCACTTAAAATACCATGTTCCAGCCCCAGGTTTACAGAAAGTTTACCTAAACTTTCTGGATATAATTTCAATGAAAGGCTTGTTTTTTCACCTTCCTGCATTACTTTAGCTTTGCTTAAAAGCTGCATCAGTTGGTCATGTACCACAGGTTTTGTAGCAGTAGCGCTGGTACTCAAATTTTGCTTTGCATTTACCTGAATAAATGAGTCATGATGGTCAGTTGCCTGCCCTGCTTTTTTGTCCAGCTTTGGGCTATCTTCTGTTCTCCCTTTCTGTTTCACTGCATCAAGAAGTGTAGTTTCACTGTTTTTTACTGTTTTATGAGTTTTGCCATCAGCATGAAGGGGCTCTACATCATTACCGCTTTTTCGTACCATTTTTTTATTTTTGTTGTCCGATAGCTCCTTGTAATGAATTACTGGCTGATTCATTACCACACTGTGCAAATCCTTCTTACTCATTTGCTGCATTGTAGTAAGCTGTGCTATCAGTTGTTTTAAGTCACTTTTCTTTACATCCTTTGCATGATTCTGCCCATCAACAATTTTCTGCAATTGATTAATGGCATCATGAAGTGTTTCTTTCCCTGACTTTTTTACAATGGTTTCGTTTGCAAATAATTTTTGCTCTTTATTATTGTTTATAGTATGGAGTTTCAAAGTGCGATATGAATCTTTTTTGTATACACTATGTTTTTCAGTAAGGGCATTTTTATCAGTAACTATCGCCCTGTTATTATTTGTATGTAATGAAGAACCTGCCAATGATTGCATGACATCCTGATTTTCCCCATACACTTCATTATTTTGTTCATTCCGCCTGTCAGCAAAGGTTCTTTCTACATTCTTTGATTTATCCTGCACCCTATCATAATCTTTTTCTTTAGTATCCTTCACCTGCACTGTTGCACCATTTGAATAATGGTTCGCAGAATCATCTGTCTGGTTACATTCAGGATTCGTTGCTTCACTGGTATTTTGCATTGCATCCTTCAATATAGAACTGAACGACAACTCCGGTACATTATTTTTGATATTCTGCGTACTCTGTACGCTATACTCAAAATCCAGCACAACAGGTTTTATCATATTTATACCCTGTAATAAGATGAAGTCTCACCATTAATATCGAATGACCCGTTTTTTTTAATGAATTAATTAAGCAATTATTACAAAAAAATATTTTTATTAACGAAAGAACAACATTTTTGCATTATGTCATATTAGCTGTTATTTTTAATCTTAATTTCAAGAGGACTTAAAATCCTAATATAACACGTTGTATCAAGAGTTTTACTTTCTTTGTTTTTTAAAACTGACATTGCAAAAAATGTTATTCTAAATGACATCAAGATGACCGCTTGTGGCTATCAAATACACAAAATTAGCCAAAATAAAAATATTAAAATTTTAATATAAAAATATAAAAATTTTTAGTTGCAATACTATACGTGTGATATATATGGTACTGTAACTTCTGCGCTATTACCTGCAATGTTTAACGCAGGTTTATAGCGGCGTTATTTGGAATAGAACTTTCCATAATTGCCGATCCTCCATTTTTTATGGATCCCAGACTCACGTCCCCAAAATGGGAGACCTCTTGGACACTCATCCCTGTCAAAAGCAGGGATGCTTTTTTTTATATTTTTTTATTTTTTTTCTTTACATGCTGTATATTTGTTTTTAATTGCATTTTAGTTTTTAGTATGTATGCCGATTCAAATACTATAAATTTTATAGTAGAAAAATGTAATTTTTTTGCGACATAATACGGTATTTTTCTTGACAAAATACTTTTTTTATATTTGGAAGAATTAGATTATACATTGTGATTTAAAAATCTTTTTTTGATAAAGTGAGGTACACAAATAGATGGAAGCAATTGAATCACTGCAAAATACAGAAATACAGGAGCCTCCGGATTTTTCCACCTCAAACGCTGATGAGCCTCCCTCGGCGTGTAATACGCAATCAAATGTGATAACAATCCTGCCTTCACGGCATGTTGTTCATAAACCTTCCACAAGCAATAAAACAAAGATTTTCAGAAAGCTTTTTTATCCTGATATCATTGATTCACAATGGAATGACTGGCGGTGGCAGATTGCCAACAGAATACGTACATATGAAGAACTATCTGCAATTCTTGAACTCACTGAAAATGAAAAGAATGCGTTAATCAGCCACACGCAGTTACCCATGTCAATAACACCCTATTATGCCAGTCTTATTGACCGCACCAATCCTCTGGATCCCATTCGCCGCTGTGTTGTTCCAACAATTCATGAACTAAAACATAATCACGGCGAATCTGAGGACCCGCTTTCAGAAGATGACGATAGCCCGGTCCCGGGATTAGTGCATCGCTATCCCGATAGAGTCTTATTTTTAGCAACTGATTTCTGCTCAACATATTGCCGGTACTGCACCCGTTCACGCATTGTTGGTCGCTCAAACTGTACACTACCAGGTAAAAACTGGGACATGGCATTACGCTATATTGCTGAACATACCGAAGTCCGTGATGTACTTATTTCTGGGGGCGACCCTCTGACAATGAATGAATCCATGATAGAGTACCTTCTTAACCGTCTCAGGGCCATTCCACACGTTGAAATTATCCGCATTGGTACTAAAGTTCCAGCGGTGTTGCCGCAGCGCATCACCCATTCACTGGTAAGCATGTTACGGAAATATCATCCATTATGGATAAACATCCACTTTACGCATCCTGATGAGATAACCCCTGAAACCATGAAGGCTTGTAACAGGCTTGCAAATGCAGGTATTCCTTTAGGAAGCCAGACAGTGCTGCTAAAGGGGATTAATGATAATGTTGAAACTCTGAAAAAACTGTACCACCTGCTTTTGCAATGCAGGGTGCGCCCCTATTACCTGTATCAGTGTGACCCCATAGTAGGTTCACAGCATTTCCGCACTTCAGTTGCAAAAGGTCTTGAAATGATTGAAGGGCTCAGGGGACATACAACCGGGCTTGCAGTTCCTCACTATGTTATAGATGCACCGGGAGGTGGAGGTAAAGTACCACTGTTGCCCACATACTATCAGGGTATGGAAGGGAATTCTGTGGTCCTTAAAAATTACGAACATAAATATTTCTACTATCCCGAAACAACATGACAAGCAAAGCCATGCGTGTTGGCATTACCTATGACTTACGAGACGATTACCGGGCAATGGGCTATGATGAGGAAGCTATTGCCGAATTTGACAGTATAGAAACAATTAATGCCATAGATACCACCCTTCAGCAATTAGGTTTTATTACCGAAAGAATTGGCCATATTAAACATCTTGTTTCACGCCTTGCCAGCGGTCAGCGCTGGGATATAGTATTCAATATAGCTGAAGGCATGCACGGTATTGGACGTGAAGCGCAGATTCCAGCACTACTTGATGCCTACACCATTCCCTATACCTTTTCCAACCCACTTGTGCTAGCACTTACATTAAATAAAGCCATGACAAAACAGGTAATTCGCGATAGCAATATACCTACTCCCCCATTTATGCTTGTTACCGGTATTGATGACATACAACGCTGCTCCCTGGCATACCCTCTATTTGCAAAACCATATGCCGAGGGAACCGGTAAAGGTATTACTGCTTCTTCGGTCATTCGTGATGCAGGCGAGCTTGAATCAACCTGTACACAATTGCTTAAAAAATATAAACAACCAGTACTGGTGGAGGAGTACCTCCCGGGAAGAGAATTTACTGTAGGGATAGTTGGTAGCGGCAATAACGCAAAAACTATTGGAACTATTGAAATCATATTACTGGATAATGCCGAAAAAGATGTGTATTCATTCATCAATAAGGAACAATGTGAAGAACGGGTAGAATACAGGCTTGCAGGTGATATTACAGCACAGAAGTCAGCGGATGTTGCACTTGAGGCATGGAGAGCACTTGGATGTCTTGATGCAGGCCGTGTGGATATTAAATGCGATAGCTCCGGTAATCCACATTTTCTTGAAGTAAACCCTCTTGCCGGGCTTCATCCCACACATTCCGACCTGCCAATAATTTGCTCTAAAGCTGGCATATCGTATCAGCAGTTACTGGCAACCATCATGTACAATGCATTAGCACGTTATAACCTGCTTGATAACGCTCCACAAAAATTATCTTCATTTACAATAAAATAGTAGTTGCACAAATACAATAACATAAAAAATTTGTAATAAGTGCTTTAAACACACCAACCCTGGATCACCGGTGTGCAATTGTAAATTCCATTTCAATAAAGTTGGAATCATGGATATAATCTTTATTCACCAGTATGTACCTGATAATGCTCCGCTGGATGAAAAGGATGTCCTGGAACAGAAAGATGAACTTTCTGAAATATTCATCCAGATGGGTTACACTGTACGTTCACGGGCAATACAATCGCACATAGACCTTTTGGCATTGCAGGAACTTACAAATATCGACTGCATTGTGTTTAATCTGTGTGAAAGCCTTTTTGGACGTGATGACCTGATGTTTCTTGCACCTTTTATGCTTGAGCAGTATGGCATTCCGTTTACCGGTTCAGGGTCACATGCTGTTGCACTAAGCTGCCATAAGCTTGAAAGCAAAAAACTCATGATGCAGCACAACATTCCCACCCCGGCATACATTACAGGCGATAGTGAGTATCATTACAGCCTGATTGGCACCTATATTATCAAACCGTACAACACTCATGCATCCATCAATATTACCCAGGATTCAATTGTACAGATACAATCCAAAAGTGATTTCAATGTGCTAAAAGAAAAGCTTATGGCTTCACCCAATCTTTTTGCAGAAGAATATATCGATGGAAGGGAATTGAATATTTCACTTCTTCTCACTGATGATGGAGTACAGATACTCCCCCATGCCGAAATACATTTTGATAATTATCCGCCTGATAAATATAAAATTGTTGATTATGAAGCAAAATGGGTTCATAACTCATTTGCCTTTGAAAATACAAACCGAAGCTTTTCCTTTACCGAAGAAGACAGGCCAATGTTACATGAAATTGATAGAATATCCTTACAATTATGGGATATCTTCAAATTAAATGGCTATGCACGTATTGATTTCAGGGTAAAAGATAAAGAAGTCTATGTGCTTGAGGTTAACGCTAACCCCTGCATATCAATTTACAGTGGATTTATGGCTGCGGTGAAGGAATATGGATTAACCTTTGCACAGGCACTTGACATAATTATTAAACATCCTGTTATTCCAAAAAAACATCTTTGCAAAGCAGATGAAGCATGTAATTAAAAACCTTATCCAGTACAGAGATTTCCCTGTCCACACCGATTGCGAGGCAATTGTATCAATTCTTGATGCTACCGGTTTTTTTTACCCAGAAGAGATAGATATAGCCTTAGAACTCATTACAGAAAAAATAAATTATCCTGACACTTCCACGTACGAATTTATTTTTGCCGAATACCAAACCACTGTCATTGGATATATATGCTATGGTAGAATACCATTGACAAAAGCCTCATGGGATGTGTACTGGATTGCAGTACATCCTGATTTTCAGGGCAACGGTATTGGTTATACATTGCTTTCAAAGGCAGAAGAAAAAATTAAATTACATGATGGTAAACATTTTTATATAGAAACATCCGGCAGAAAACTGTATGAACCAACTCACACATTTTATCTTAAAGCAGGATATACTATTAGCGCAGTATTTAAGGATTTTTATGCTGACGGTGATGATAAACTGGTATTTTATAAAAACATAACATAGTATGTGTACCCGCCGTCAGCAGGTGTACATCCTTATTTTCCTTAAAATTTTTTCACAGTAACTATCGCCCATTTTAATATTTTCTTTGCTTTTTTATAATTTCCATTAGAATCTTGACAAATAGAGTGTTACATTGATGTATATTACTGTGAGGTACCTATGGAATGCTCATGCGGTGGTATATTAACAGAAGGACGAAGCTCGTATAGTGTTAGTGGGCAGCATTTTTATTTAGTCATAGAAGATATCCCGGCATATAAATGCAACCGGTGCGGTAAAATATTATTTGAAGATGATGTTGTGGATAAAATAAAGGCGTTACTGAAACGAGTTGAACGAGACACAAAAGAAATTGTTACTGGCACACCTTCAGTACATACATACGATTATTAATTTTTTTACACATACAGGAGAACATAACCATGCGCGTACGATTTGCACCAAGCCCAACAGGCTTCTTACATGTAGGTAATGCTCGAACTGCTGTGCTGAACTTTCTATTCAAGAAAAAATATAATGCCACGTATATTTTAAGAATTGAAGATACTGACATGGAACGCAGCACTAAGGAATCTGAAGAGTCCATTCTCAATGACTTAAAGTGGCTTGGCATTCAGTGGGATGAAGGCCCTGATTGTGGCGGAAATTACGGCCCCTACAGGCAATCCGAACGTTTTGACATTTACCGTGAATATACTGAGAAGCTACTGCACGGCGGCCATGCATATCATTGCTACTGCACCCAGGAAGAACTTGATGCGCAGCGTCAGAAAGCAGCAGCGGCAAATAAACCATTTGTATATCCCGGAACATGCAGAAATCTTACCCTTGAACAAAAAAAGGCTTTTGAAAGCCAGGGAAGAAAACCCACAGTGCGGTTCAAGGTTAAGGATGGAATTACTCTTTCAATAAATGACCAGATTAAAGGCAACGTTGTTTTCAACAGTGAAAATATTGGTGGTGATTTCATCATAGTCCGTTCTGATGGTGTTCCTGTATACAATTACATTGTCATCATTGATGATACCTTAATGAATGTGACTCATGTTATCCGCGGCGAAGACCATTTGCCCAATACACCAAAGCAGATGCTGATTGCCATGGCATTAGGGCTTCCGGTACCTGTTTATGCGCACATGCCACTTTTACTTGGACCTGACCGCACAAAACTATCAAAGCGCCATGGAATTACATCAGTTGCAGTGTACCGGGAACAGGGATATTTACCCCAGGCTTTATTCAATTATTTAGCTTTACTGGGCTGGACGTTAGAATCAGGTGAGGAGATAGTTCCTGTTGAAAAGCTTGTTGCCGAGTTTGAGTTACCAAAGATTGGAAAAAGTTCCGCTATTTTTGATTTTCAGAAACTCAAATGGATGAATTCAGTATATTTGCGTAATCTTCCTTTTGACAAAGCATTTGAGCTGTTTTATCCCTATATTGAAAAAGCATATCCTACTGTAAGCAACAACGAATGGCTTACTCAAGTAGTTGATACGGTACGGGGTAATTGTGAGATAGCTTCAGATATTGTTAAAGAGATTTCTATCTTCTTTGGCGACACAGCTGAATTTGAAGAAGATGCCGAAAACATGTTAGCAACACCGGAAGGCAAGACAATCATTCAGACTGCATATGAACTTATTCACTCAACTATCAATGAGAGCAATTACAGTACTGAAACACTCAACACTATAAAGCAAAAAACAGGGCTAAAGGGGAAGATGCTTTTTATGCCGTTCAGAGCAATGGTAACCGGCAGATTACATGGTCCTGAGCTAGATAAAATACTACCACTGTTAGGGTATGAAAGGTTTACAAAGCGTATTGAATATTGTCATCAACGCTTTGTTAAATAAATTAAACAGAGTATGTTACACAAAGTACTCAAAGTATAAATTTTTATTCAAAGGCCGTGTTGAATCATAATAAATGTATTGACAATATCTGTGCTATAGGCGCCCACAATGATAGAAATGGTATTGAGAATGACCATGTGTGGTAAAAAGATTTCTCACCCCGAAAAGTCGGGGTTCGAAATGACAGGTTAAGATTTCTCATCCTGATAGATAGGGCTGATATAATTAAATCGTATTTCCCAGGGGAACATATGCAATTCATGAAAAAGTTAGCATCTACAATAATTGTTTTTACGCTTCTAACCGTTTGTGCGTGTTCTGCACATGCACCCGGTACAATCCCTGTAGGCACATGGCAGTACGATCTTCTTGTCAACGGCGTTGAAATGGGGAAAGCCACTATCCAGAATAGCATTGAAGACAACCAGTATGTATATCGCTTTGATTTGACAATGGGAAATGGTACCACACGGTCACAGGATACTATAGTTGAAACTTTAGAGTGCAAACCGGTAAAACTTGAAAAGCATACCTATATTAAACAAACAACCACTGAACAAAAAATGGATATTATTGCACAGTGTAATGGCCGCACCATTAACTTAATAGAAAATAATATGAAGAGTATCATAACATTGGACCAGGATTATGTTCTTGATGGTAATTATTTTCTGTATATGTTGATACAGAATAAATTCAAAAAAGGTTTACAGATCACACATAACGTCTATGACCCATCAATAGAACGAGAATCAGCAATTCCTGTAACCATAAAACTTATAGGAACTGAAACAATTTCAGTTAATAGCGTTCTATATAAAGCCTGGAAAATTGAGCAGAGCATTGGTAAAATTAAAAATATTATTGTATATCTTGATCAACATGGCGTTGTGTTAAAAAGTTCTATAAAAATGTTGAATATGCAGCTTGATATCATCCGTAAGGACTGATCATGAAAAAAATATATGCTATTGTTATTTCTGCCATTGTTGGTGGATATTTACTATACCTGTATTCGCAACCATTGCCTGCCAGTCTTTCAACAGTTCCCATTGCCAATATAACCAGTAAATTATGGGAAGAGAATATATCCCTTTTCATGGTATCATCCGATGAAGCATTTTCCATAACCCAGACACCATTTCAAAAAATTCTTTCGTCACGGAACAAAAATACTTCGTATGCATACATCATTGCATCAGGAAAAAATAAAGAGTATCATCAAAATCCTGTAGAAAAAGATTTAAAAGACACGCGATTATTGCAAATACATAACCCTGTAATTGTACAGCATGCAAAAACAATTGCCTCAAGCTCCAATCCCATTGAAGAAGCTGAAGAGTTAGTTTATAACACAATAGAAACCAAAACTGAAGGGATTCCCATCATACCTGCACCTGCAATTTTTGAATTAAAAAAAGGTGACTGTACCGAGCATGCAATAGCAACAATTGCACTGCTGAGGGCACTGCACATTCCAGCACGAGCAGTGGTTGGCATGATAGCAGCAAAAGAATATGCAGGCAAAAAAAATGTATTTGTGTTTCACATGTGGGCTGAAGCCTTTTATAACAACGCGTGGCTGCTTGTTGATGCCACTCGTCCGCGAAAAAAGAAAACAAACATCTACATTGCATTGGCATATCATTCACTTGAAACGGAAATGCCTCTAGAATTTTTAGAAGCTATGGCCAACATTCAGAATCTAAAAGTTACGTATCTTTCCGAATAGCATCTAACAATGTACGTAATGTCATACCGGGGTTAATAAGTTTACATAGTATGGCATATAACACCACGCCCAGTGTAACAAGCACCACTGTATATACAAGACCTTTCTCATACGGGAAAAACAATTGCAGAAAATACAGTGAAATTCCCATAATACCTGAAGCAATGAAATACTGCAGCAGAGTAACAGTAAACCTTTTATCCACTTTCACTTTTATTGAATGAAAAAGTTTTATAGCAAGAGCTATCGCCACACAATATAATGAAATGCTGTTAGCAAGTGCCAGCCCACCATGCAAAAGGTGTGTACGCATAAGCACAAAGCCTAGCACTGCATTCAGGATAATTGCAACTGTTGAAATTACATTAATAAATACGGACGACCTCATACTGAGAAAGAGCGGCATGAGAATCCGCACCACTGCAAACGCAGGAATACCAACCGCTGCACATGCAAGTGCCTTATAGGTCATGGCTGTTTCAAAACTGTAGAAATTTCCATGCTCAAAGAATGTAGCCAGTATAACCTTCCCCGTTGCAATAAGCCCAGCACTGGCAGGAAGTGCAATAAATAGTGATGCTTGCAGCATTGATGTCATTGTTGCCTGCAGACGCGCAGCATCCCTGGTAGCCCACAACCGTGAAACCTCAGGATGAAATGCATTGCTCATTGAAATGATAAAAACTCCACTTACAATCTCAATGAATCTATCAGCATAATACAGGTAGCTAACACTACCCTGCTTGAGCGTTGATGCCATCATGGTGTTGACTAGCACATTGATATGATACACAGCAACACCCATCACTGAGGCTACAATCATACGCAGCACTTTAGTGTGTGCTGTCTGCATATGACCAACTGTCAAGCGTACACCTGTTTTGTATAATGGGATAATAACAACCATACATTGTAAAATGCCACCTGCCACAACACCCGCTGCAAGCCACATGACACTGGAATACAGATATGCAATAAAGCAAAAAAGAATAATGCCCACGTTAAGCAACAGTGGTGATAATGCAGGCATGAAAAAAACTCCTTCAGTGTTTAACACACCCATGGCATATGCAACAATGCTTGCACACAGGCAATAGACAAACATGATACGGAGCAATACGACAGAAAGACTATATACGCTTCCAGTAAATCCAAAACCAAGAATTTTTGCAATGGCAGGTGCGGCAACAATACCTGCAACAGAAATGAGAAACCCCGACATGATGTATAATGAAAATAAATCCTTAGCTATTATTTTTCTTTCTTCTTTGTGGCGATAGCTCATGATAACAGACACAAGCGGCAATGATAATGTCCCTTCAGCAACCAGCCTTCGCACCAGATTAGGTATCCTGAATGCAACAAAGAATGCATCAATCTGCCAGGATGCACCAAACATCCAGGCAATAAGCATATCGCGTACAAAGCCCAGTAGCCTGCTCAATGCCGTTGCTATTGCTATATGTGTTGTTGACCTGACAGAGTTCATATAAAATTAATGTATTGACATATTTTATAACTATCAGCAGTAATTATTAGCATACATCATTAAGAAATGAATAGAAGTATTATTCATTGTAGCCAGAGTTGCACGTGTAAATACTGTACATAACATTTTACAACATTGCCATAACACTAGCTATTTCAAGGATATTTGACATGAAACATGCTTTTGTATATACTGTATGTTCCTGCATTTTGTTATCCGTAATTATTGCGTTTGCTACACCTGCACGTGCTGGTAGTTACTATGAAGCTGGTTGTCGCTATTATGTCCATAAAAATTGGGAAAAAGCAAAAGAAAATTTTTTAAAGGATATTGAAACAACTGACCGGGGCGATTCCTATTACTTTGTTGGCGAAATTGAAAAAAACAATGGGAATCTTACAACTGCTCTGGAATATTTTGAAAAGGCAGTTGAACGCAAGATGACACCAAAATATCGTAATTTAGCATACTGGAACCTTATTGTCATCTACGAATCCAGATCTGATTTTCCAAAAACCATTAAAACCTGCAAATATTTTTATGAGGTGCTGGGAGAAGCATCTGCAAAAACTAAAGCGGAAAATCTGATTAATAAACTCATGTGGACCGAAAACGAAGATGCAAAAAAAGAATATGAGGAGGGGATCAATAGTAAATCAAAGGATTATTCGTTAGCATTACAACATTTCAGACAGGCCATTATGCTTGATAGCGCTTTTCTTTCCCCGGTATTTGAGATAGGCATGTATTATTACACGCAAAACCAGTACCGTGATGCGCTGTCATATTTCAACCAGATTTTGTACCGCATACCGTTTTACGGTGAACTCCAGTTGCTTGTAGGCGAAATATATTTTCAGGAAAAACGATACAGTGAAGCTGCAACAGCATTTGAGGCAGCACTGGAATATGCGTTTATTGATAAAGATATGAAATATTCAAGCCAGCTTAAAGTTGCTACTGCATATTATAACATTGGCCAGTATACAAAAGCCGAAACTTTTTTACAGCAGGCCATATCTACAAAAAAAGGAAACCTTTCACCATATTTATTGCTATCAGCCATCCAGATGCAAAAGAATGATTATGATGGTGCTCTGCAAACACTGCAGGCTGCATATAAAATTGACTCCAATAACCCTGAAGTACTGTACCAGCTAGGGCTTGTTTTTTACAACAAAAATGACAACAAAGCGTATGAATATTTTGAGAAAGTATACATGCAATATCGACAGAAGCATAAAGAAATCCCTGCCAAATATATTAAGGCATTCATTATAACAGCTCAGTATTATTACACAACAAAGCAATATTCCAAGGTTGTAGAACTTACCACAATTGTACCTGAAAACCTTCGTGATGAATCGTTATTATTAAATTTTGCGCGCTCACTGTATATGCTTGCTCAATACAATGAGGCGATAGTTCATTTTAATAAGTTCAAGTTATCTGATAACGACTTATTTATACTCTGCAAATGCTACGCTTTTATAAACGACACCTCAAAAGTTAAAGAGATACTGTCCAGTAACTACTACAACACAAATTTTATTAATAAAGTTAAAGAAGATAAATTGCTAAAACCCATTTACACAGAAGTTCAAAAACAACGCGAAACTCCCGCAACTGTTCAACCACAACATCAGGAAGAACAAAAGGACCTGCCCACAACCCATGAAACTACTACAGAACCCATACATCCGCAATAATAGTATTACTATAATACAGGCGCTGATTATTGCTGCCAGCTTAATTGCTCTATTCCATGTATTCCATTTCCTTCATATCATTATTATTGCATTCATTGTATCACTTGGATTACAAGTATGGTGTCAGCTCAATCCCTGTTATGCTGATTACATTACCAGTGCCGAAGCACCTATTGCTTCATTAGCGTTACTTATTACTATGCTCATTTCACATTCCATGTCATTATCAATTGTTGTTACTTTTATTGTTCTTTTTATATATCACTATTTTTTTTCATCATATGAATTATACCATGATATATACTTTACTGCATTACTGTTTTCTATAATTCTGATGTTTGTTAGTTTGTACCTGAACAACATAGGTGTTTTTAATGAGTATACTATCAAAATTTTCACTGGTGTCCAGAGTAATACGTCATCATCAATAGCTATCATTTCAATATTGGTGAGTATACTATACACGTACCTTTCAAAATTAAAATACGAATTTAGAATTATCAGTTTAGGGCATAACTATATAAATCTACTGGGAATAGATGAAAACATTATTCATGGTATTTCAAGCATTGCAAAGGCTTTTATCTCTACTATTATATTCATCCTTATAGGATGGATGGGATCTTTACTTACAACCATACCACTTTTACGCAAATCCAGTCAGCTTTTGTATATTATGATATTTACAGCAATGTTATCATTACTGTTATATGCAATACATTTCATACACCCATTTTATATAATTATTCCTGTAGTAATAATTGACTTTGTTTATGTGTTTTTTCTTGGCAAGAGGTTACCATGCTCACGTTAAACAATCTTTCATTAACAATTACCAATAATCATATTCTTAAAAATATTACAGTTGAATTCTTTGAAGGTGAAATTATTGGTATAATTGGCAAACCTGGCTGCGGCAAATCTGTTCTTTTGCAAACGATTGCACAGTATTATACACACTACAATGGCGAAATTTTATTAAACACAAAACCAATACGTTTAATCAAAAAAAGAGAGCTATCTCAAAAAATTTCTTATCAGCCTGCAGGTTATTTTTATAACCATTACATCACCCTTTATGATTACCTTGTATCAAGCAGAATACCGTATAAAACTTTTCTTTCACCTTTCCAATCTTTTGATTATGAGATTGTCGATAAATATATGCATCATTTTGAATTACAGCAATATAAATTTAAACCACTGGTGCTTCTTTCTTCTGATATTCAGGCACGAGCTCTTTTAGCATTTCATTTCATACGACAGGCACAGATAGTACTACTTGATAATCCAACACACAATCTTTCTTTACCATCATATAATCAGCTTCATGATGCTATTATACGATATTGTTCAACCGGGAAAAATTGCTGTATCATTGCTTCACATGACATTAATTTCCTTGCTCAAACAGTGGACAAATTGTATATTATGGAAAATGGCTCTATAGTTGATTCATGTATTCCTGCTGATTTAACTGAAGATTTAATAAAAAACATATTTGGAGTGGATGTTTTTATTACACGAAATATTTATAATGGCAAGCCAAATATACATCTCTATTTTGCATATTAAATGTAATATTCTAATTTCCTTATCCCTTCTTCTACGCTATTGATTAAAAGCAGATCATATGACTCTGTTGCATTAATTAAACTTTGAAGATTATCTGAAGCTCCCAAAATCATAATCCTGCGTTTCTTTTGTTTAGCAAAGTGTGACAGATCAATTAATGCCCTGAGCCCCGATGAGGTTACCATCGATACACCTGAAATATTTATTATAACATTATTTGTAGCCACCAAACTTTCAATTAAACTAATAAATTCCCTTTCAGTGGCTGAACACAGGACACCGGCTAAGTTAACTATTTTTGCCCCTTCACGTTCTTCTATTGAATAATTTATTTCAGCCGCCATTATTTTTTAATCATTGTTAAATAAAAATTTAACGCTTCCTTTACCAATGAATCATTTACTTCACAACCAATTCGTGGTTTACCAATTGATTCCAGAAGAACAAAGCGTGTTTTGCCTTTTATATTTTTTTTGTCGTACATCATATGATTAACTATCTTGTTAGGGTCAAATGAAATATTTGGCAATAGGTTATATGCAGATATAATATCCCTTACACAATCAAAATCAGCTTTTGGCATGCCCTCCTTCATGGATATATACGATTCAATCAATATACCAGCAGCAACAGCATCACCATGGCTTACAGTATATTCAAGTAATGATTCTATAGCATGTCCAACTGTATGCCCAAAATTTAAAATGGCTCTAATATTTTTTTCAAATTCATCCTTTTCAACCACAGAAGCTTTGAATCGTACTGAACTATTAATACAGCTATATAACGAATTGTCAATATAACCATATTGTA
Organism: Spirochaetota bacterium; assembly: GCA_029907515.1. Classification (GTDB taxonomy): domain Bacteria; phylum Spirochaetota; class UBA4802; order UBA4802; family UB4802; genus UBA4802. The sequence goes on from JARYLT010000007.1 coordinate 27,246, forward strand.
TTTCTTTATTCATCAATAATGTTAATGTTGAACTATCTCCAATTAATGCATGTTTTACAACTTCTGACATGCCACAACGCCATTCTGATAGGGGCAATGTTTGTAAAAAATCAATATCAATAATTATATAATCAGGCTGATGAAAATGGCCCACTATGTTTTTGCCTGCTTTAATATTAACTGCAACCTTGCCGCCTATACTGGCATCTACCATCGCTAGAAGCGTCGTTGGGACATATACTACATCTATACCACGCATATATGCTGATGCAACATATCCGGCAAAATCCGTGGTAACACCACCACCTATCCCTATTACCAGTGAATTCCGTGTACACTGGTTTTCAAGTAACAGGTTGAAATATTGTTCAGCATATGCATATGATTTATTTTGTTCGCTGTCATTATATTGTATTATGATAGCATCAATTAATGACAGGCTTTGGTCAATAACCTCTTTATGCAATGCATAAACTGTTTCACTTACAATTGCAATGATAACATCCCACTTTTTATAAGTGATTAGTGAGGATAGTGAAGCAAATATTCCCCTACCAATTATTATTGAGGATTTTTTTGAATCTAATTGTAAAACAAGAGTATCACTATTTGTTATGGGATCCACAGTGAACCTTTATATATCCGTTCGTTTTTATTCTGTAATAATTGAATAATATACCCATTAAGTGGCGGGTACATAACAATATCAACCAATTCACTGACAGGTTTGAAACTGAAATCATATAAAATTTTTTCATCTCCCAAACGTATTGACTTATTATTCAAATAGCACCAAAATGCTATATTAACAATATGACGTTTACCATTAGGTTCTATTGAATCAGCTATTAATGCAATATCACCAACTTCTACTGTAAGCCCCAATTCTTCAAAAAACTCCCTCTTTAATGCTTCATCAAGTGATTCCTGATACTCAACGCCACCACCAGGTAACAACCAGTAGATTTCATTTCCTTTTTTATGAGCTATTAATAATATTTTGTTTTCTTCAACAACTAATCCAGCTACGCGGATCCTGATCTTTTTATTTGATAACCCAAACTTCATATAGTTATCCTGTTAGAGTAGATAAGTTCCAGAGCTTTTTTTGCAGCATCCGACTCTGCTTTTCGCTTACTACTTCCTGTTCCAACTGTAATATCACGATTGTTTATAGTTAATTTAATAGTATACATTTTACTATGATCAGGACCAGATTCATGGATTACTGTATACAAGGGTCTGCTTTTATATTTCTTCTGAACTAATTCCTGTAATGTTGTTTTTGGATCACGTAAATATGAAAGTTTATCAATACGCTGAATATCCTTTTTTAATAATCTTAATACCAACTTTTTTGATTTTGTTAAACCCGCATCCAGATATACCGCGCCAATAATCGCTTCCAATGCATCTGCAAGTATTGATTGTCGATATCTACCACCTGTCAGCTCTTCACCCCTGCCCATTATAATGTAATCACCAAGATTCAACTGATTGGCAACTTTAGCTAGTGTTTCTTCTGAAACAACAGCAGATTTTATTTTTGCAAGATCACCTTCAGGATAATCTTCAAATGATTTAAAAAGATATTCATTTACTATTAAACCCAATACAGAATCACCTAAATACTCCAAACGCTCATTATCTTTTACGGGAATAGATGATTCGTTAACATAGGATCGGTGGGTTAAAGCACGTTTTAATAATGATTTGTTTGAAAAGGTAAAGTGTAAGCGTTTTTCAAGCTGTTGCAATTTGCGATTTTGCCTTTTTATATCTAAACCCTTCTTATTTTCATCATCCATTGCTCATCACAAAAAAACAAAATTCAATTACTGCAATTTTGCTTCAATATATTTAACAACATCTTCAACGGTTAATAATTTCTCGGCATCTTCATCGGGTATTTCTATTCCAAACTCTTCTTCCAGCGCCATAACCAGTTCTACAGTGTCAAGGGAATCCGCTCCTAAATCATCAACAAATGATGCCTCTAGTGTAACTTCAGACTCATCAACCCCTAATTGATCAATAATTATTTTTTTTATTTTTTCAAAATCGACTGTCATTACCTATGGCCTCCTTACCTAACTTGGCTTGTATAGTAAACCCCTCACAACAAAAGCACGTACATGAATAATAGTAAAAATATTGATATTTTGTCAAGATTAATATAAAAGGAGCGTCTTAAACGCTCCATACACATACACAATCATTAACCTTTGTTAACCTTTACAACAGGTTCCACAATAAGTTTTCCCTTATAATGACCACATTCGGGGCATACTCTATGAGGCAGAACGTACGCACCACAAGTTGGGCATGGTCTTAAATTTGGTGCTCCAATTGCATCATGCGAACGACGCATCCTTGATTTTGCTTTTGATTTTCGCCTTTTTGGTACTGCCACTTTTTTTCTCCTTATACTATAATCAAAAAAAGTTATTATAACTTCAAAAATAGCACGGTGCTATGTCAATGCTTTTTTAATCTAAGATTGAGAATATTAATTTTTCTTTTCGTTTTCAAGAGCTCCTAAAAAAATACTGTGCTGGGTTGCTTTTTTTGCAAAAAATGACTGGGGAAACTCAGTAGATACTCTGCTAAAATATTCCCGAGCTTTATAATACTCACCTTTCAGAGCATACATCCTTCCAATATTATATAGTATCTGATCAATATTATAGCCATCTTTATATTTTGATTCGCAAAGGAGATAATACCGTAAAGCCTCGTCAATATTATTGAGATATTCTGATGACATGCCTGCCTGCTGTAATGCCAGTGAAGCAAACAACGGCGATGCATATTGTGCAGCTTTTTCATAGTATCTGGCAGCATTGGCATAGTCTTTTTCATTAAAATAAAGGCTTGCAATAATATAATAGCCATTGCGGTGAACATACCCAAAATAAGAGCTGTCAGCAATTGTCTGTAACCTTTTAACAGTGCGCAAAAACTTTTCATTATGTTCTTGTATATCGGTTGTATACGTTGTTCTATATTCATCAAGAATTGCTTCAAAATCAGCAGTATCTTTTTTTATTTTATAATCAGCATACACAATAGCTGCAATACCAAGAACTAAAACCACTGACACACCAATAGCCACTTTAATTGCCACAGAACGGTGAGCGCGAATATAATCGCGGACATCCATCAGCATTTGCTCAACAATATTGCGGTGAACAGTAACTTCCCTGTCTATCATGTGTTATTCCTTATCCAGTTTATTTTTTAAAAGTTCACCCAGTGTAACGGTACCAGACGTTGATGTGTTTAAAATCTTCTTGATTTCTTCTTTTTCGGACATAATTTCATAATGCTTGATACTGAGTGACAGTCGCTTCTTATCAACATCAACACCCAATACAACAGCATTCACTTTATCCCCAACTTTATAGATAGTATCAACTGATTCAATTTTTTTTCTTGATACTTCTGATATATGAACAAGCCCTTCAACGGTATCGCCATCAATCTTAACGAACATACCAAAAGGTACAATCCCGGTGACAATTCCTGAAACAATAGTTCTGGGAGGATATTTTTCAGCAATTACTTCCCATGGTGATTTGGTCAGCTGCTTGATACCACAGGCAATCTTCTGTTCCTCTTTATTAATTTCAAGAATAATAAACTGTATTTCCTGACCTTCTTTATACTGTGATTGAATATCTTTAAAATTTTCATCCCACGAAATATCCGATATATGGATCAAACCATCGATATCAGGCTCAAGCTCCACAAACATACCAAAATTAACAATCTTTTTAATTGGACGCGTATGAATACTCTTCACAGGGAAACGCTCTTCAATAGTCTCCCAGGGATTTGGCTGTAATTGCTTTATTCCCAGTAATAACTTTCTGTTTTCATCATCTACACTTAAAACAACTGATTGAATTCTGTCGCCTTTTTTATACAGTTCTTTTGGATTTACTGTTCGCTTTGCCCATGAAATGTCCGATGCCGAACAATACCCTTCAACACCAGGCTCAATTTCAATAAACATACCAAAATTGGTAATGGTGACAATTTTTCCTTCGATTGTGTTCCCAGGCTGATATTTTTCAGGAACCGACAACCATGGATCAGGAACAAGTTGCTTTAAACCCAATGCAATTTTTCCTTCTGCTCTGTTAATAGCAAGAAGCACAAAGTCACGTTCTTCGCCAATCTTTAAAATTTTCTTTTTCTTAAATACTTTGCGCCATGAAATATCGTTACGGTGAAGAAGAGCTTCAATACCACCAATATCGACAAAAGCCCCAAAGTCCACAAATTTTGTTACCTTACCGCGTATGACATCTCCGGGCCTGTAATTTGCTTCTAAATTATCCCATATCTTTTTTTGTTCTTCATCAAGAAAATCTTTTCGCGACAAAAGCACTGACCGCTTTTTTCTATCAATAGTTTTAATCTTAAAATAAACTGTAGAATGCCCATTCTGAGATTTTCCCTTAACATCGGCTGCCAGCGTCAGAGGCAGAAAAGCCTGAACACCATTACAATCAACAACAAACCCATTCTTCGATTTCTGCTTTACAGTTCCCTGTATGATATTTGACCCTTCAATAGCTTTTAAGAATTGCTGCCAGCTTTTTTCCTTCTTTGCTGCTTTAATGGAAAATACATACATCCCATCAAGAAGGCGTTTATTCATGAGCATTACTTCAACCATATCACCTACTTTGGGAGCATTCTCAAACTCTTCCAGGCTGACCCTGCCATCAGTTTTTGTGCCAATATTGACATAGGCAAAATCATTATCAACAGTAACTATCTCACCTGTATAGATAGTTTTGGGCTGAATGGAATCATTTGAAAGGTTTGAAACATGATCCATATATAGCTGGCTATCATTTCTATCTACTTCCATACCACTTCACCTTATTGTCATAACGTTAATACAATCAAAAGAAAAACCGTGTATAAGTCAATTTTATTTTAGCAATTATTCACAGGTATATCTAAAAATAAAATTTTTATATGCGATAGTTACTATACCATTAAATCCCTAACCAATGAATATATATGATCAATCACTTCCTGCTGTGTCATTGCGCTGGTGTCAATATAAACAGCATCACGTGCTTTTTTCAGCGCGCCGAAGGGGCGATTCATATCCTGCTCGTCACGACGAGCAATGTGCACCTTTAACTCATTTACGTCAATATTTTTTCCTTTTTGCGCATATTCTCTGGCACGCCGCAATGCACGTTCTTCAACTGTTGCATCTAAATATATCTTTATATCTGCATCAGGAAACACAACAGTACCAATATCCCTTCCATCCACAATGATTGAATGGTCTTTAGCCCACATGCGCATGAGCATATTGACATATTCTCGTACTGCAACGATATCTGAAATTTTGCCAATATGTGTGGCTACGGTTTCATTGCGTATGTTTTCACCAACATCAACCCCATTACAATACGTTGTGCAGCTTCCATCATTATTAAAAACCTGTTTAAGCTGGATTTTATCAAGCATCTTGCGCACATCATCCTGTGTAAACTGTTCACCACAATGCTCCAGCACATACAGAGTTATTGCCCTGTACAATGCTCCCGAATCGATATATTGCAAGCCTGCTCGTTTAGCCACCTCTTTTGATACAGAACTTTTCCCGGAACCTGCAGGTCCATCAACAGCCACAACAATATTCTTACGCATGATACTTAATCCATTTCTTCTGAACTTCTTCAAAATACCGGCATAGTGCATTCCGGTCATTATGAAGCGATGCTTGCTGTATTTTATGTTTAACTTTAATCAATGATTGTATATATTCTTCAAGCACTGCAATGATATTGGTATTATTTAACAACACAATATCAGACCACATGTCAGGACTACCACCAGCAAGCCGCGTCATATCTTTGAATCCTTTGCCAATAAATGGCTGGATGTCTGATGGGTTATTTTCTTTATTAATAGCAAAAAAACTTTCCATTAATACTGTTGATACTATATGAGGGAAATGGCTGGTACTTGCAACCATTCGGTCATGTGTTACAGCATCGGTAATATGAATTTTGCATTCCAACAATTCCCAGAATTTTTTAATAATAGCAATATCATCATCGTTGTTTTTTTTGTGTGGTGTAATAATTACCCATGCACCGGTAAGGATTGAGTGGGTACTGAATGTATATCCGGACTTTTCAGAACCTGCCATTGGATGGCATCCAACAAACTGATGTGCCTTCTGGTGTTCTATTACCGAATCTATGATAGATTGCTTTACACTACCAGCATCTATGATTAATGCACTGGATTTAAGATGGGGATCATCCAGCAAGGATTTAATAATTGCGATAGACGATAGCACGGGTGTTGCTACAATAAAAAGATCAACATCATTGCAATCAATTGCATCAATAGAAGCAACATCATCAATAAATCCTTCTTTAAGAGCATTGTGCAGATTTTCTGGTTTACGGCCATACGCGGTAATATGCACCGATTGATGCTTTTTTTTAAGCATGCGTGCAATTGATCCGCCAATAAGACCCAAACCTATAATAGCAACCTTATTGAACATTAATAAATTCCCCTGCCCAGTGCCAGTGCCACACTGGCAAGTTTCTTTTTGAGTTCAACTAACTGTTCAAAATTTATTGTCTGCTGACCATCAGACATTGCTTCTTCAGGGTTTGGGTGTGCTTCAACCATGATGCCATCAGCGCCTGCAGCCACATAAGCAAGTGCTGCTGAAGTCACATAATCTTTTAGTCCCATTGCATGGCTTGGGTCACACACAACAGGTAAATGTGAAAAATCTTTTAACACCGGTACTGCACCAACATCAAGAGTATTGCGGGTAATATCCTCAAATGTCCGTATTCCACGTGGGCATAGTATTACCTGTTTGTTGCCCTGTGAAAGTATATACTCTGCTGACATCAGGAATTCATTTATGGTTGCACTCATCCCTCGCTTTAACAAAATTGGCTTATTTATTTTTCCCAGTTCCTTTAAAAGGTTAAAATTCTGCATATTGCGGGTACCAACCTGCAATACATCAGCATACTGCGCAACAAGTTCTACATCACGGGGGTCCATCACCTCGGTAACTATCGGTAACCCTGTTTCCTCTTTTGCCTTTGCTAAATACTTTAAGCCCAGCGCACCATACCCTTGAAACGTGTACGGCGATGATCGAGGCTTGTATGCGCCTGCCCGCAACATGGATGCACCAGCCTGCTTAACCATCTTTGCATGCTCAATAATTTCCCTTTCACCTTCAACAGCACAGGGACCGGCCACCAGTACAATTTTATCACCACCAATCTCAATATCACCCACACGAATAATGGTTCTGTCGGGATGAGTTTCTTTGCTTGCTAACTTGTACGGTTTTAAGATTGGCTTGACCGATTCAACACCTGATATTGCTTCAAGTGGCTGTTCACGGATGATGTCCTCATCGCCTATAACCGTAATAATTGTCCTGTACTGTCCCTTTGAGACATGTGGCTGCAAGTTTAGCGACTTTATTTTACCAACTATATGATCGATTTCATCCTGTGTAACATTGGGTTTTAGTACTATAATCATAATGCCGCGCTCCTTATTTATGTTAAATCTTTAATCATGCTTTTCAGCCTGATATGATCCCAGAACCTTTAAGAATATAGTTTCCTGTTTCATGGCCTCCAGCGCCTTCTGGACAGCAGGATCAGTTCTATGGCCATTAAAATCAATAAAAAAGTTATATGCCCACATCTTCTTCTTATCAGGGCGGGACTCTATCATGGTCATATTTATACCATGTTCACTGAACGGTTTTAGAAGCTTATACAGTGCACCAGGCTGATCTTTCACAGCACACACTATTGAAGTTTTGTCATTACCTGTTGGCGGGTTATCATGCTTCCCTAAAACAAGAAACCGTGTATAGTTTTGACGTGAATCTTCAATACCATCAGCAATGATGTTAAGATTATATATTTTAGCTGAAATATTTGAAGCAATAGCGGCTGAGTATTTATCCCATGATGCAGTTTCAGCAGCTTTTGCAGTTGAATTCACCTGATTTATTTCCACATTGGGCAAATTTGCTTTAAGCCAATTTTTACACTGAGCAAGCGATTGGGGATGGGAATATATTTTTTTAATCTTTTCGATACTGTCACATACTGATAGCAGGCTATAAGTAATCCTGAGCGATTTTTCGGATACAATTTTTAAATCAGTATCAAGAAATTCATCCATGGTGTAGGTGACCGCACCTTCGGTACTGTTTTCAATTGGAACTACACCAAATGTTGCCCTACCTGTCTCAACTTCATCAAAGACATCCGAAATAGTCCTGTGCGGTACAGCCTCTATAACATCACCAAAAATTTCCAGCAGAGCAATATGAGTAAATGTTCCAACTGGACCTAAATATGCAACCTTAAGAGGGCGAGCTGCTGAAAGAGCCACAGAAAAAATTTCCGTTGCAATTTTTTCTATTAATTCAGGGGTAAGTGGTGGCCGGGCATATTGCTGCAAATGCGAAATTATTTTTGCTTTAACCGGGAAAATCCCCTGCTCACCTTCTTTCATGATGTTCTGCAACTCTTTGCTGTATAGTTCCGTTAACTGAGACAACGATTCAATTATGTTTTTTTCAAAACTGGCAGTATCCATATTATTCCTCTTCAAAGTTGAATTCTTTAATTTCGGAAAGTTTTGGCAAATCAGATAGTTTATTTAATCCAAAATAGCGCAAAAACTCATCTGTTGTGCCATATAATAACGGCCTTCCGGGAACATCTTTTCTGCCAACAGGCTTTATAAGATTTTTTCGCATAAGTGCTGCAACCATCATTCGTGATGACACACCTCGCAATTCTTCAATCTCTGCAAGCATTATTGGCTGTTTGTAAGCAATGATTGCTAATGTCTCCAGCATCCCTTTAGACAATGTCTCTTTTTTCTTATATCCCATCACCTGACGCAACTGGCTTGCAAATTTAGGATTGGTAACAAATTGATACCCACCAGATATCTCAATAATCTTTATTCCTTTATCACGGTCTTCATATTCATCTATAAGCGAATCAATAATAATCTTTGCCCGGGTAGCATCTATACCCAGCTGCCTGGTAAAAAACTGCAATGGGACAGGTTCAGCTGATACAAACAGTATAGCTTCTACTATGCCAAAGAGATCATCACTATCGCCCATTTCAAATAGTTCCTCATTGCCTGCCTCATCATCCAGGCTGTCCTTGGGATCAGATTTTATTTCAATATCTTCATTCATGATGTCGTCACTCATACTATTTACCTGATTGTGGATTTTTTAATGCAATGTATCCACTTTGTTTAAATCCTTTTTAAATATATATATATTGCCAAATTGCGCATGCTGCAACACAGCGATAGCTCCTATACGGGTCATTTCCAGTAAAGCCAGTAATGTAACAACCACTTCCATTCTTCCCGGATTCTGCGTAAACATATCGTGAAATTCTATTTTGTCCTTATCTTGCAACATACTAACCAGTAACATTATCCGGTCACTCACAAGGATTTCATCAAAAACTATTCGTTGCTGCTCAGTTTCCTTTTCTGCTTCCAGCACATCAACAAACGCATTCAAAAGGTCAAAAAGATTTACTTCAATATATACATCCTCCTCAAAAGATAAAGGGGGAATCTGCCTTGTAAATACATCTGATTGCATTTCATGCAATTTCAATAAATTTTTAGATGCAATCTGGTATTTTTTATATTCCAGAAGCTTTTGTATAAGTTCCGGGGGAAGCGGTGGAACAAAAAATTCATCTCCTATATCAGCACCCGGCAACAATGCTTTTGATTTATAATATAACAATTCACTGGCCATTACAATAAATTCCATGGCAACAGGAATATTAATGCTTTCCATTAGCTTTAAATACTCCAGATATTGCTCCGTAATATCAGCAATAGAAACCTGGGTTATTTCTATCTTTGACTTTTTTATAAGATCCCATAATAAATCAAGCGGACCGTCAAAATTTTCAATGTGTAAAATACATTGAACATCATTGTTGTCTGGTGTTATCATAACTCAAATAGTGTTACCGCTTATTGTTATAATTTGATATATAAATGTACAAAAACAGACAATTAATGATAATTGGTATATTTATGCAACGATAATTAATATTTTTGAAATAGTAAAAAAGTAAAAAATATTACGATAAAACATTAATGATTGTATTATGCTAATGCTTTTTCAGCAGCTTTCTGAAGTCTTTCCGGAGGGAATGGTTTAACGACAAAATCCTTTACACCTATTTTTATAGCCCGTGTTAACAAATTTTCCTGCCCTAATGCGGTCACCATAATTATTCTTGCATTGGGATCAAACTGTAAAATTTCTTCTGCTGCTTCAATTCCATCTTTCTCACGCATGGTAATATCCATTGTTACAAGGTCAGGTCGCAACTTTTTATAAAGCTGTACTGCTTCCAGTCCATTTTCGGCTTCTCCGATTATCTCATGGCCTTTGGGCACCAGTGCATCCTTCACAAGGGTCCGCATGAACTTAGCATCATCAACTATCAGTATTTTAGCCATAGAATTACCCCGCAGTATAAAATATCCCTATTCCAAAATCCAGTACATAACCTTAAATACATAATACCGATATCCCTTTATCATTCAAGAAAAAATTTTTATTAATTACAAAATTTTGCAAATTAATTTAACAGATAAATATTCACTTCCTAAACACATTGAACATTGTATAATTCCACCATTATTTGTGGTGATTATACATTATTCAATTTTTATACACTAAATATGAGAAATTATCTCATCGGGTATTGAATCTACATCCACAACAGCATCCACTCCCCCCATCTCAACTGCAACCCTGTTCATCCCATACACAACAGACGTGGATTCATCCTGAGCAATGGTGTAACCTCCGTTATCATGAATTTCCTTTATCCCTCTGGCACCATCACGTCCCATACCTGTCATGATGACACCTATAACATTATGCGAATCTTCCTTTGCCAGAGAATGAAACAGCACATCTGCTGAAGGTCTATGACCGGAAACTTTCTCTGCCTGTGACAGGCGTATAACACGGGTATCACCTGTTTTTTCAACCACAATATGAGCATCGCCAGGAGCTATATACACACAACCGTTCAATACTTTTTCACCATCCTCAGCTTCTTTTACAGATACATCGCATAAACTATCCAATCGTTCAGCAAACGCTTTCGTAAAACCCGGAGGCATGTGCTGTACCACGAGTATTGGTGAAGGGAAATTTTTAGGCAACTTTTGTAATACTCTCTGTAAAGCTGAAGGACCACCAGTTGAAGTGCCAATACCAACAATCTTTTTTTTATCTTCATGCCTTGCAATAATAGATACTTTATTAGTTTCTGAAACATGTTCACTCTTTGTTACATGTAAATTAAGCGAAGCCTTTGCTACTGCTTTAACTTTAGTAATAAGCAGTTCTGCAATATCATCCATGCTCATAGCCAGAACAGTTGAAGGTTTCGGGATAAAATCAACCGCACCATATTCCAGTGCCTTGAAAGTTGCTTCAGCACCATATTGTGTCAATACACTCATCATGATAACAGGCTTGGGATTTGTTTTGATAATTTCCTGCAAAGCCTCAAGCCCATTCATAATGGGCATTTCAATATCCATGGTTATGACATCAGGATTTAAAGTAAGATTTTTAAATACAGCCGATTTGCCATTATTTGCAGTACCAATAACTTCTATTTCTTTATCACTTTCAAGAATATCAGAAATTACTTTTCTGACCAGAGCAGAATCATCAACTACCAGAACCTTTATTTTTTCTGACATACAATTTAATTTCGCAACCTTTCCACTATGGTAGCTAACGAAGACGTCGTCGGCATAATCAGAAGCTTCCCAATTACCCTGTCGTCCTGATGGAAAAATTCAGTATCCATCACAAGCGCATATTCATTTTCTGCCGTGTGGAAGGCCAGTATAGAATCTAGAATTGATTGCATATAATCGTGCACCACTGAAGGCACGGTGGGTTTTATAGCCATTTCAATCTTATCAGCAAAGGCATTGACCACTGCTGACCCTACAATATTGGTTACTTCTTTTAATACTGACTCACCATCTTCGGTCAGGGTATCTGTTGTTCCCTGAGGCAAACCCAAAAGCATATCCACCAGTTCATACCCCGAGTCTTCTCGTAAACTGAACAAAATTGTTCCATTGATCTGCCCTACTATGGGCATATATACACCTAAATACACACTGTCAACATCACCAAAAGATTGTGGTATAGACTCAATAGCAAGAACCGAAACATCAGGTATAGACAAATCCACTCTTCTGTTAATTATTTTTGATAGCGATTCGGCAGCATCTGTAATGCCAACATTTGCAAGGACCTGTACTTTTCCCAGATCTTCATCTGATATGCCTAACTTCTGATATATCTCATCTTTTTTATCCAGTGTATCCTTAATTTTTTCTTTTAATTCTGTTTTGAATTCTTCCAAAACATTATGAACTTTTTCCTCAATGACAGTATCTTTCCCTCTTTTTAATTCGTAGTTTTTTTCTGGTTCTTTATATTCTTCAACTTCAACTATTTCTTCAGGTTCTTTTTTAAATACAATATCTTCTTTGATAGGCATTTCTTTTGCAAGAAGCGTTTCTCCAATTTCCTTTTTTGATTGCATATCGACAGTTTCTTTTACAGGCTGTTCCTTTGTAGCAACTTCAGTTTTTACAACTTCTACTGATGCCTGTTTTGCTCCCAACACCCGCTGTTTTTCTTTGAATGAAAAAGTATCCTGCTGCATTATAACTTTATTAATCATTGAAGAAATATCAAGTATCAAGCATATACTTCCATCACCCAATATTGAAGCACCAGCCAAGCCTGCAACTGTCCTATAATTCTGTTCCAGTGATTTTATAACTATTTCCTGCTTCCCTTCCAATAGATCCACAACTATCCCAATTTTTCTGTTCCCATAACCAACAACAACCACTGGCATACGTTCATTGCCTTTCAATCCGCTTTCAATGCCTACAAAATTGTTCAAGCGTATAAGTGATAAAATTTCACCTCTAAGATTAATCACTTCATGGCCTTCTATAGTTGTAATCTCTTCAGGCAAAATTTTGATTGTTTCTATAACATCTGAAAGTGGTATGGCATACAATTCTCGTTGTACCCTGACCATTATTGCAGGTATAATTGCCAGCGTTAATGGAAAACTCAAAATAAACCTTGTGCCCATACCGGGTTCACTTTCAATGGCAACACTACCATTGAGCTCATTAACAGTTTCCTGAACAACATTCATCCCAACACCTCTCCCGGAGATATCAGTAACAACATCAGAAGTGGAAAATCCGGGAGTAAATATAAAATTATATATTTCTTCTTTATCCATATTAGCTATCATCTCGGGTGATGCTAATCCTTTCTCTATTGCTTTTGCCTTAATTTTCTTAAGATCCAACCCTTTCCCATCATCACTTACTTCAACAAATATCTGATTGCCACCCTGATAGGCATTCAGTGTTATTGTTGCAATTTCAGGTTTCTTTTGCTGCCGCCTTTCTTCAACGGATTCAACACCATGATCAACAGCATTTCTAATCAAATGCATCAGTGGTTCACCAATAACATCAATTACCTTTTTATCCAGTTCTGTTTCTTCACCCTTAATTTCCAGAACAACCTTTTTATCAAATTCTTTTGCAAGGTCACGAACCAGTCGGTTAAACCTTGAAAAAACCTGTCCAATAGGGACCATCCTGGTTTTCATTATGCCACTCTGTAAATCCTTGGCAATACGTGACATTTGCTCCATGCGGTTTTTAAATTCATTTATTATACTCTTTTCAATATTCAGACGCCGCATTTCCTCATACAATTTATAAAAGCCTGAATTTGCTATAACAAGTTCCCCAACATTGTTTAATAGCTGATCAAGTTTTTCTACTGAGACCTTTACCGTCCTGAGTTGCAAAGTCTTCTTATCATCTTTTGACCTGATTATTATTTCATCTTTTTCTTCTTCATCAGGTATTACATCTTCCTCAACATCCCTTGCCCTGGTACCTGCCTCGGGTTTTTCCTCAAAAAGTGTTTCTTGCTCATGGTATTTAAGAGCAACCTTATTATCTTTTTTTACCAGTTCAATTTTTCTGAGGTCTATTCTTGTAACCTGATCGACCTCACATGCTTTCTTTAGTTCCTCAACTGTAGCACTGGTTAATAAAATAATCTGCACCCTGTTATCAAATTCTGGCATGGAAACTTCTTCAATTGAAGGTATAGTAACCAGAATATCAGCAATCTTTTCCAGATTGGTTAAGACCAGTTGTACTTTTAATGATTTCATTGCAGCATCGGGATCAAGGGTTATGGCAATTTCACAGCACGACAAACCATTGTTAATCCCGTCTCGTATATCTTTAATAATATTAGTTGATAATTGTATCCTTTTGGGGGCTGGAGCTTCTTTCTTTTCTTCCTGAATGTTCCCTTGCTTCCCAACTGATTCAATTTTTTTTATTAAAGATGAAAAATCTTTCGATGGAGGATTCCCGGATGAAACTTCTCGTATTACATCATTAATAACATCAAAACACTGAAATAACACATCTACAATAGCAGGTGTTACTTTCATAACCTTGTCACGAATACCCTGGAGGAGATTTTCCATCTTATGAGCCAGATCGCCCAGATCAGTTAAACCTACAAAGGCTGCAGAACTTTTAAGTGAATGTGCGGCCCTGAAAATATTATTTATAATCTCATCATCAGAAGGATTTTTTTCAAGTTTTAGTAAATTCTGATTGAGTTCCTGCAAAAGCTCATCAGCTTCTTCCAGAAACATATCCTGATATTCACCTAAGGAAAAGCCCATTTTATCACCTCAAATATAAAAAATCATTGCTCATCGCTGAATAGAATATTATCAAGACGAAGGATTACAATAAGCCTGTCCTGCAACCGGCCAATACCACTTATAAATTCTGTTGAAATGCCTTCAATCAAATCATGAGGCTCATCAATTCTTGAGCGTGACAATCGTATCACCTGATGTACATTATCTACCAAAAGACCTACTAATTTTTCGCCTATCTCCACAACAATGATCCTGCTTAGTTCAGTTAATGCAACCTGTTGCATGCCAAACCGCAAGCGTATATCAACCACAGGGATAACATTACCACGCAGATTAATAACTCCTCTGATGTATTCAGGTGTATTGGGAAGACGTGTAATTTCCGGTATTCGCAGTATTTCATGCACGGATAATATATCAATTCCATATTCAATTTCATCAAGCTTAAAGCTTACCAGCTGAAGTATATCAAGGGAATCAGTGTCATCTATTACAGATTCTGCTGTTTTTGCAGCAATGTTCAATAATTCATTATTCATAATCCACCCTTATAGTATACCTGATTATATACAATTGTATATACTATGCTATATATTCAATATAATTTCAACACAAAATTATTCAACTTTTAAAAAAGTTTAGTATCATTGTTATAGGATCTTTGAGCCTTTTATTATGAATTATTATGTAAAGATATTCAATAAAAAAATGATTTTTTCTAAAATGCCTATCATTTCTGTTAGCAGAAATGTGCGGTTTGACAAGTTTTTTTGTAATTTATAGCCGCAAGGCAAGAAAGCTGTTTCCCAGGCGAATATAAACTGTTTTAGGAGTTACTGATAGTATTTCAGAATTTAGGGCAGGTAATGTATATGACCATAATACTTCACCGGCATCCGAAATTTGATAAAAAACATTCTCTGCTATACATACTATCCCTTTTGGAGTATATTGTAATGAACGTATTTCTTTGCCTGGGTTTATCTGCCATTCTAACGTTCCATTAGCAGCTATTTTACCTAATGTACCATTAGCAGTAGCGAATAGTATCCCCTGAGGATGTTCTACTGCTGTTACTATACCACTGTTATCATACTTCCATATAATTTCATCCCGTAAAAGATGAATCTTCTGGATAGAAGCAGGTGTTACTATATACATTTCAGGGTAATTGGCAAAAATACCATTATCCAGCACCTTACCTATATATTTCCTGTAGATACTGACACCTAACACAACATCTATAGCATACAGATATCCATCAGCAGTAACAACACATACCATCTGACCAAATGAAACAGGCCTTGTAACAAAAGGAGCATCGCAATTAACCTTATGCAGTATTGTGCCATTTTTACTAATAAAATAAATTATGCCTTTTGTTGTTGGAACTACCAGTTTATCACGTATCGGGACAATATTATCACCAATAATACTCCCTTCAATTTCTATCTCCCATTTACTGTTGCCTTTTGTATCAAGAGCCTGCAGCATTTTGCTCTGAAAAACAATAAAATTATCCCATACATATGGTTTGGATACAGGATTATATTCGTGCATCCATTGTATACGATCATTTTCACAATAATAGATGCTGTCATTTGTTGTTACAACAATATCATTCCTGTATGGTGTAATAGAAGTAATGGGGTAAAGATCATTAATACTTGAAGGTTTGTCCTCATTGATGACAACCTGTGCACTCACATCCTGATTGAGTGCATGAAGGACTTTCATCGTTTTGTCATCTGCTATAGATACAGAAATTGATTGCTGAATTGCTTCATGCAGTGGCATCTTTTTTTCTGTAATGGCTTTTTGTATGTTCCTCAGTGTGCGCGTATCTATAACACATGATTTTCCTCCATCAACCACCACACCTGTAATATCTTCCTGCTTGCTATCCTGTAAGCGTGGTGAAAGAAGCACCTTGCCATCAATCACAAACAGTCTGGTTGATTTGCTATCGGATTTTACCAGAAAAGAAGTCCCACGAATACCTGCAACAGCAGTTTTTGTTTTTACTAAAATACTATCTCCTTTTTGCAATTTTTGCACTGTTGCATAGAGTATACCTTTATCCATTGAAGCAGCAAGCGATAGCGCCTGCGTTTTTTGCAAAGAATCAATTGAAACTTTAGAATTCTCGTCAATACGCAATGTTGCAGATCCAATCTCTATTACAGCCATTGACCCTTTATCACATACAATAGTATCAGATTGTAACACTTCCATACCGTTGGTAAGATTAATAAATTCATGCCCCCTTTGTACCAGGACATTGCCAATAGCAGCTTTACATATTGCAGGTGCTTGAGAAGGTTTTTCTACAAAGCGGTTAAAAAGCACAATACCAATTACAATCACAGCAGCTATACCCGTGGCAACAATCGAAAGCCACTGTTTTGAATATGATCTTGATTTTCTTGACTGTTCAATGATATCTTTATACGTACACGTGTCACGCAAAGAAGGTAATGATGATTGCCAGTTATGCAGTAATGAGAACAGCGCATCTGCAGAATCACCTGCATACTCAGCTATTTCTGAATACAGTTCTTTATCATCAGCCCATCTATTCATAACAATCCTAGATTCACAGTATATGTATCTATTAGTACCCAGCCGTACATGAAATTTTATATGGCTCCCCTTTTTTTAAGAAAGTCAGTGATATACATGATGGCCCTTTCCATACGCCACTTTGCAGTGCGTTCTGAAATATTTAAAATTGTTGCAATATCACTGTACTGTAATTGCTGCCCAAACCGTAACAGGAATACTTCTCTAAATTTATCCGTTAATGTATCAACAGCCAGTGAAAATTCCTGAGTCAGCTCATTATCAATTATATAATCTTCAGGTGTTTTTACACCTTCTGCCTGTATCAAACGCTGTTCTTCTCTTTCAATCATGGTATCAGTTTTACGTACTTTATACCTGTGATTCTTGGCACAATTAATTGCAATCTTATAGATCCACGAAGAAAATGTACGCTTTATGTCAAACTTATGTAAATGCCTGTAAGCCCTGATAAACACATCGTGCATGAGATCTATTGCATCTTCCTCATTGTAAACATAGCTATACAGAAGCTTGAAAATACGTTCAGAATAACGCTGGTAAAGCTCTTCAAATGCCTGGTCATTGCCGTCAATCACACACTTAACTAATTCTTCATCTGTCAGAGCTTTAAAAGTTTGACTCATTGTTATTAGTATATATCACTGGAATGTATTAAAAGTGCAATGCAGGTAAAAAATTTTTTGGATATTTATTATTTCTTTCATACTATCTATTTATAGATGCTGACGGGATTTTCCCGATACACTGAAAACATCTCCAATCAATCCTTCATCAAGCATTGAAATGAGCATATTGGTTTTTTCGCGGATTTCATCAGTTGCCATATATTCAGATTCTTTAATCTGAAAGAGCTCATCCGCAATATTCAGCGCAGCAAGGATTGCAATCTGCAGTGGGCTTGCATTCGTTATATTGCTTGCAACATCTTCCATCTTTGCGTTAACAAAATCAGCAACTCTTGCTATATAATCAGCTGATGCATCTCCTTCGATAGTATAAACCTGACCCAGTATGGTTACTTTAACTTTATTGGGATTATGCACACCTGATATCATTTTTCATCATCCTCAATAATTATAAAATCTTCATCATCAGAAATTTTATCTTTTGCTTCCTTCTTTTCGGTAGTTTCTTCATCAATTATTATCAAATCCCCATCAACATCATCAATAACTATCTCTTCATCTGTATCATCCAGTAATACTATTTCATCTTCTTCTGTTGGGAGGGTGTCAACTTCCACATCGCCCTTTGAGCTTTGCGTATCATCAATGATGATAATATCCTCTTCATCTGCTGGTTTCTCTTCCAGAAATTCTTCTACAGGTTTTGGTTCAGGGCGTTGTGGTTTTGGCTGCACTGGCTGCGGTTGTGGTTTTGCTTCAAATGCAGGAGCTTTACCTGATTTTAATGTATCAAGTTTACCCAGCATTTCAATAATCTTCTTTTCCAGTACTTCCTCGCGCTGTTTAATCTGAGCAAGTTCATTGGTGGCATTCTCAATTTCTTTTTTAAGCCGTGCTATTTCCTGCTCCTTTTCTTCCAGGCTCAATCTCGCTTCCTCAGCCTGTACTTTTAGCGATTCATTATCTGATTCTAACTTGGCATTTTCTGCTCTAAGATCTCCAATAAGCTGTAATGCTTTTATAATCCTGCTTTCAAGCTCCTCTAATTGCTGCATTGTAATCATGAGAAAATCCTCCCGAATTAATCATTTTTAAAAAGTTTTACTGTATTAAATGTCGGCATAAAAAAAACTTCAATAAACTAAAATATTATTCCCTTAAACCCAAAAATAACTTCAGGATCATATGAAAACACTCAACATATGTGATCGCCATTTAATGTACTGGCAATCAATGCGCCAAACTATTCTTTAATTCAGTAACAATAAAGTATAATTATCACAGTATAAAATCAAGAGAAATTTTTTAATTTTTTATTATAAAAAATTACCATACAGATGATGCTTCTATTCCAACTGCATAGTGCAGTGAATAGTCATAGTCCCGTAATACATTGTATACTAATCCGGTACCAATGTACGTTTTTTCACTAAAGAAATACCGAACACCCAGAGCAGTAACCAGAAAGAGTGTATCATTATACCCTTTATACAATACAGGCAGTCCATGCTCCCCATATACAGGGTTGTTATTAATCCTATCCCCTAAACAAAAAGACAGGTATGGAATTACAGGGAACATCTCATAAACTGCAGTTAAAGAAAAAGAGGCAATGTCATCCTTTAATCTCCTGTAATAAAGCATACTGTCTTTTCTCAATGGGTTTAACCCAAAAAGACTTCTCCAGGTGCTTGAACGTGTTACATTAAACGATAGTCCTTCAAATACCGATTCACCTGGCTCTGGTATAAATGTATAACAGCCGGAAAATAGCAGTGTCATTGAATGGTTATTATATGCAGCCACAAAATGTAATGAAAATGTTGTAAATCCCAACTCGGTAGGGAAGGTTTTTTCATTATAATATGCATCAGGAGCGGTTGGTAATCCCAATTCAATGAGCAAGCCACCAGCTACAATATTACATAATAGCCCAAAACTGTGCCAAATACTAATTGCGCAATCTCCTATAGTATTGTTCGATAGTTCATGTACATTGGACTGTAACAGTGAAGCAGAAAACCTGATATCAGACCCGGGCAATATGCCTGTTTGCACGTGCATGTTTTCTTTACTATATGTTGATTTTGTTTGAATTACATCTATACCTGAATACCCTTCAATTGAACCTTCATCAACAGTGTACATGGGAGGAGTTAATGGCCTGCCTGTAGCCTGGCGGCTGGAGATAGTAACCATAAAAACAAAAAGCGCCATGATAATGGCGCTTATAATTTCTTGTTTAAACAGCATAATCAACTACATCACTATGCAGCTTTGTTATTTACCTTTTCAACAATTGCCTTGAAAGCATTGGTATCGCTTACTGCAAGTTCAGCCAGCATCTTACGATCAATAAGTATATTGGCTTTCTTCATACCGTCAACGAGACGGCTGTATGAAATACCGTAAAGCCGTGCAGCTGCATTAATACGCATAATCCATAATGCCCTGAAATCGCGTTTTTTACGCCTTCTATCCTTATACGAATTCTGCAACTTTTTCCTACGGGCATCTTTTGCTGTTCGCCACAGGTTTTTACGTGCACCGTAAAAACCCTTAACATCTTTTAATATCTTTTCTCTTCTTTTATGATGAACCTTACCTGTTGTTGCTCGTGGCATAATGTGTACCTCACTGTATTATGAATATGGCAGTAACCGTGCAAAGCGCTTTGCATCTGAATCAGATACATATGAAGCCTTTCTCAATGCACGTTTGCGCTTTGGGCTTTTTGATTCCAGAAGATGGCTTTTCCATCCTTTTGCACGTTTTATCTTGCCAGTAGCTGTCACTTTAAAACGCTTCTTTGCTCCACTGCTGGTTTTTAACTTGGGCATCGTATACCTCTCTTCACTTATTGATTATTGTGCTCCTGAATCCGCTTCTTCTGTGCAGCTGACATTGGAGCCATTATCATGGTTATATTCCTGCCTTCTTTTGAAGGATTAGTTTCTACCAACGCAACATCTTCTAAAGCCTGTTTAACATCTTCCAGTACCTTGAATCCTAAATCGCTGTGCACCACTTCTCTTCCTCTGAACATGACAGTAAATTTTACTTTATTGCCTTCCTCAATGAATTCCCGTGCGTGGCGCACCTTATGTTGAAAATCATGCAAATCAATAGAAGGTCTTAATTTAATCTCTTTTACCTGAATGACCTTCTGTTTCTTTTTGGCTTCTTTGGCTTTTTTGATTTGCTCAAATTTGAATTTGCTGTAATCTATTATTTTTACAACTGGTGGATCCTGATTAGGTGATATTTCAACCAGATCTAAGCCTTTATCCTGTGCTTTTTGTAATGCTTCCTGTAACGGAATTACCTGCGGACCACCATCTTCGCCAACTAAACGAACCATAGAGGCTCGTATCTCCTCATTTACCCTGAAACGCTTGGTATCAACCCGGTCTATGTTACCCTCCTTACACTTTTTCTATACACAAAATTTATAAACTAATTGATATACTATATACCGTATTATAGAAAATATTTCAACGAAAAAATTTTCCACATCTTATCACTGTTATATATTAATCAACAATAATTCTTATTAAAATATAAAAAATGTTACTCACGACTCTGTACACCCTTACATTACTGAAAGCAGAGTAAATGCACATATCACACATCTATTGTTTATTGGCTATCTGCCGCTGAATAAATGCAACGAACTCATCAACCTTCATTGTTTCAGGCTTCTGCTCGCCCCGTTTACGGACGGCAATAGTATTTTCCTGCATTTCCCTGCCACCAATAACACCAATATAGGGGACTCGTTGTTCAATAGCATCTCGTATCTTATATTTTATTGTTTCATCACGTAAATCAGTTTTTACCCGTATTCCCTGTAAACGCAATTTCAGGGCTAAATCTTTGGTATACTCAGCCTGTTCAGTGCCCACATTGACCAGTATAATCTGTACTGGCGACAACCATACAGGGAATCTTCCTGCGTAATGTTCGGTTAATATGCCTATGAATCGTTCAATTGATCCTAACAGCGCCCTGTGTATCATATATGGCCTGTGCTTCTGGCCATCGCATCCAATATAGTAAAGGTCAAAGCGGTCAGGAAGATTGAAATCAAACTGAATGGTGGTCATTTGCCATTCACGGCCCAACGCATCCTTTACTTTAAGGTCAATTTTTGGCCCATAGAATGCTCCGCCACCTTCATCAACTTCTATATCCAGCTTTTCAGCCTGAACAGCTTTTTTCAGTGATTCCTGTGCATCAATCCACCGCTTTTCTTCGCCTACTGATTTTTGAGGCCTTGTTGCCAGATATGCCTTGATATTGGAAAATCCAAGTACCTTCCACATATACAGTGAAAAACGCAACACCTCACGTACTTCATCTTCCATCTGTTCAGGAGTGCAGAATATATGTGCATCATCCTGAGTAAACCCACGGACACGGAGCAACCCGTGTAACACGCCCGATTTTTCATACCGATAAACGGTACCAAGCTCTGCCCACCGTAGCGGCAAATCTCTATAAGAGTGCAGACTGGTCTGGTAAATCTTGATATGGAAGGGGCAGTTCATGGGCTTTATGTAATAGTCATTACCATCAATATCCATGGGCGAATACATGTTTTCTTTGTAAAAGTCTAAATGCCCTGAGGTTTCCCACAACGTTGCACGACCAATATGCGGTGTATACAGTATTTCATAGCCATTGTTAAAGTGTTCTTCACGCCACCACTGTTCTAAGATTGCTCTGAGCCTGCCCCCTTTTGGATGCCAGTATATAAGGCCACCACCTGCGTCCTCGTGAATGCTGAATAAATCTAACTCCTTCCCCAATACTCTGTGGTCTCGCTTTTTCACTTCTTCTAAAAAAGCTAAATGTTCCTGCAGCATTTTTTCGTCCGGGAAGGCAACACCATAAATGCGCTGTAGCATCTTGTTTTTTTCATCTCCACGCCAGTATGCACCAGCAATACTTAATAGCTTGAATGCCTTTATGTAGCCAGTACTGGGAAGATGCGGTCCACGGCATAGATCAACAAAATCGCCCTGTTCATATAATGAAACGATATCGTCCGATAGTTCCTGTAACAGTTCAACTTTATAGATTTCACCCAATGTTGAAAATAAATCTATGGCATCCTTACGCAGTAATTCTTTGCGGATAATGGGTATATCCTCAGTAACTATCTTACGCATTTCCTCTTCTATTTTTTCCAGATCTTCCTGAGTAAAACCACCGGGTTTATCGAAATCATAGTAAAATCCTGTATCAATGGCAGGACCTATAGATACTTTAACTTCAGGGAAAAGCCGTTTTACTGCCTGTGCCATAAGGTGCGATGCAGAGTGCCAGAATACATCCCTTCCTTCAACACTGTCAAAGGATATGAGTTCAACCTGTGTCGTTCCGGTAACTACTGTACGCAAATCCTTAAGTGCTCCGTTTATTCTGGCTGCAACAGGTTTACTTTTTCCATTAAGCTTTGCAATAACGTCAAGCAGCGTTTTGCCATCCTGTATTTCCAGTGTTTTCCCGTTGTTCAATTGTACCATTGCCATTGTAAAAGCCTTTATAATGAAATCATAGATGAGATAGCGTTACGTCCCTTATCCTTGTAACACTATTGTTTTTTTTACATCCTTTGATAACAAAAAATTGGGCGATACTGGAGTTGAACCAGTGACCTCCTGCGTGTCGAGCAGGCGCTCTAACCAGGCTGAGCTAATCGCCCATAAAAATAGTGATTACGTTCAGGATGAAATGTAAATACGAAAGAGCTTATTGCCTGTCAAGACTTTTTCACAAATTCACGCTGTAGTGACAGTATAGCACACAATCCAAAAACCACACACCAAATATTAATAAACGCATTGAGTACGCCATCCATAACGGTGATTGTGTACATGCCATTCTGCCAGTTAAACGCCATATCAAGTAACCCCAAGAAAATTAAACCACCCGATGCAGGCAAAAGCAGATACAAAGCTCTGTCACGTTGTTTTATTGCCAGGATTCCTCCAATAATAAGAGCTATCGCTAACACTGTATCTGGCAGGGGAAAGGAATGTTCATAGGCAAAATAGCATGCCGGCGGATTTTCCGGGGCAAGCCCTACTGTGAAAAAGGCAATCCAGAATAAAAGGATTCCTATCCCGGTAACTATCGCCAAATATGCTGTTGTTTTTAATGACATAAAACCTCCTAATTATTATTTTGATGTTCCCTATTTCTTTTGAACCTTTTTTATCTGAGAAAGCATCACTGCTTCAACAAGCCATGGAGCATACCGTTTGGCAATCCAGGTGAGTTTACTGTCAAAGTTTGCAAGGATTATAAACTTCTTCTTTTTCATTCCTTTAAGCAGGGCCTGTGCCACTTCATCAGGTGACATCACCCTGGCTGACTTTGATATCTCTTTGGTTTCATCGGGCTTTGTTCTGTTTTCAACTTCAAAGCCGGGAGTATCAGTGTCAGGGGGACAGAGCACCGACACAGTAATATTATACCGTTTGAGCTCGCTTCGTAATACTTCCGAAAACCCAACTATGGCAAATTTTGATGCGCTGTAATCACTATACCCGAATACACCTACCAGCCCTGCCAGCGATGATGTATTGACAATGTAGCCGCCTTTTTGCTTCATATGTGGCACTAAAAAAGAACAGGTATTCCATATACCAAACAAATTTATTTTCATAGTTTCTTCAAACTGCTTATAGCTTATATCTTCAAAATATTTGGGATAGGCCCTGCCAGCACAATTGATGAGAATATCACAGGAGTCAAACTGACGTAAGGCTTGAGTAAAAACTTTTTTAACCTGTGCGTTGTCCGATACATCGCACTGATACCATGCAAATCGCTGGCCATGGCGCTTTTTTGCCTGTTCAATTTCTTTCATTGCTTCTTCAAGGCGTGCTCTATTGCGGGCAAATATGGCAACATTGGCTCCCTCCTGTGAAAGAAGCTTTGCTACCGATAATCCAATGCCACTGGAACCCCCAGGGATGAAGACTGTTTTACCTGCAAAATTTTCCATAGTTACTATCTCCTTTTATTTTGTTTTCAACGATTCAAGATCAAGTGTTTTTAGCCACTGCATTGTGCGCTCAAATCCTTCTTTAAATGATATTTTAGGTACCCAGCCCAATTCACGTTTTGCTTTATCAATGCTGAATTGCAGGCGTGACCCTAAATTTTTTACAGTATATGTTGTAAGCAGTGGACGTTTTTCAATATTAAACAATTTCCATAAAAATTCCATTATCACTGCTGCTGTGTATGCCGTCCAGTAGGGTATATGGGTTTTTATTGGTTTTACACCTAATGCATTGGCTATGCCTTCGCAAAATTTTTGCAATGTAACGCTTTCACCATCATGCACCAGATAGCCATTACCAACAGCCCGTTTATCAACTGCAATTAACAATAGTAAATCTACCAGATTTTCAACATAGGTTGGCCACACCAGTACATCCTTGCGCCAGAAAATGAGTTCACGTTTGACAATTGCATCAGCTAACAGTGGGACAAATGTCTGATCCCCCGGGCCATACACCCAGCAAGGGTATACCATAGTAACCGGAAGCCTTTTTTCACGATGGTAGCGCCACATCACCTCTTCAGCTTTTATTTTATAATCTGGATATGGCTCGCCCCAGGGTTCAAGTGGAAATGATTCATCCATTACCACGTCTTCCCTTAAGCCAAATACATCATTTGTGGAGATATCAACAACCCTCTTAACCTTTGCCCACACGGCAGCCTCACAAACATTTTTTGCTCCACCAACGGTAACCTCTTCAAATAGTTTTTGCGGTGCCCAGTCAGTTACCACCGCAGCACAGTTAAATACCACATCGCATCCTTTCACTGCTTTTTTAACACTTTCAAGATCTCTGATATCGCCCTGTATAACCTCTACGTTATTCTTTTTTAGTTCCGGTATTTTGGGGTCATTGGGTAATACCAGCGCCTTTATAGAATGTTTTTTTTGAAGCAATGCTTTAACTAAATTTCCTCCAATAAAGCCAGTTGCACCAGTAACACATGCTTTCATTGCAAACCTCCTATTTATTTATCATTGTTGGGGTATCTTTTATCATAAGATTTGATGGTATGCTTAATCATGGCTAACATACTGTTTTTTCAATTTTTAAACTATCAATATTTCTATGCAAAATTTCAAGTAAAATATATGCTTTTTACCTGCATTTGTTCAATTTATGGAAGTATCCAGGGTATAATGCTCTGACCCCATTTTTTGGTATTACACAGGCGCTCTTGCGCCTGAGCGCGTGCAGTCTCTTTATAATAGACTATCTAATACACGTTTACAATAGGGAATAGTTTCTTGCATATCCCTGAAAGGCTCTGATGGGCGCTGCATCCCTGCTTTACGACATACTGCCATGTGTTTGCAGGAAGCACAGGTGTTACAGTCATCTTCAATCCCATGCAAATAAACTTCGGATGTGAGGATACGATGGAGTTTACCACGACTATAGGTACCTAACGATTGACAGGATGAATGGGCAATTGTTATACTTTTATCAGCCTTTATGGTAAGTCTTCCAGGCCGTATAAGATGCGGTGAACTGGAAAACCATGGTAGTTCCAACATTTGAGCTACTACTGCTGCAAGAGGATTTTCAAGTAATGAAACCGAAAATCCATATACATTAAGCAAAGAAATTATGCGTACCAGAGATACAAAATCATCAGGTGTTAACAATTCGTTGAATACTTTATCTGCATTCCCTGAAACACGAATAAGCTGTATTAATGTAATTTCCTTTATTCCTGGAAATTTTTGAAATGCCCATTGAACAAAATGTGGCAGATGAGCTAAAAGGCTTTTCCCAACCACGCAAAAAAGGTATAGTGGGATATTGTGGTTAAGTGCCATTTCAATTGCCTGTGCTGTTTTTATAAATGAATTATAACCACGGAACGTATCATGAATATCTGGAAATCCCAGTAAGCTGATTGAAAGATTCAGCCCTTTTATTGATTTAAGCTTCTTTAATGTGTTACTATCGAACAAAAAGCCATTTGTATTTAAAAAGATTGACTCATACCCCATTACAATAGCATTATCACATATATCAAAAAGATGCCCCCACAATAATGGTTCACCACCTGTTATGTGGAGATGCCGATAGCCAATTTCATAACCTTCCTTGATTATGGACAATACTGTTCTATAATCAAGATCATGATATTCACTACTACCAGATCGTACAAAGCAATAGGTACAGTTACTGGTACATCGTGTTGTAACTTCTATTGAAAGGTTTTCTTTTTTTATTGCTTCATGAATTTTTGATGGCATAGCATTAATCACTACCATTGCATTCCCCATCATCAACTTCCATCCCCTGAACAAAATGAATGCAAACTTTCATTATTTCATCTGAAAGACCACATAAGCCAATATCTTCTGCATGTTTTGCTGCAGCTTGTAATTCTTTAATAATCCTTTTTGTAAGAACAGGGATGACACCCGAAGCCAGTATCATTTCTTCAAGCATATTTAAACTATTATTTTTATGCTCCTGTATATTTTCCTTTTCAATTATGGTAGTTCCTATTTTTAGAAGTTCATTCCAGTGATGACGAACATCTATGGGGAGGCTAAGAGTTACTGCAGTATCCCGTCCACAATTCAGATCATATTTCATGTCCTGTATATCATCATATATACGCCAGGCTAAACCAAAATGCTCCAGTGAATACCGTACACCTTCTTCTAAAGACATATCCTTAACATACTGTACCGTGAGGAGGGGAACAATGAGAGCTGTAGCCATTTGATCTTTGAAAGTATGTAGATATTCTTCCAGGTTATCAATACGCTTATTTATTATTATACTTGCATAATATCCATCCAGATAGCTATTGACTATATCCTTCCCTTTATGAACCAATGAGCATAGCATTGCGATAGAATCCCAGAATAGTTTCCATGCCTGACTTCGGATCAGAAGAGTCAAATGATCTGGTGCAATCTGACTATCGTTAATATGATTATCTAAAGAATGAAGAAGCATAACCATTGCATGAGCTATTGCAGCATGATACATAAAATCCTGTTTAACCTGTACACCTGTACTCCTTGTTATGATATGAGGTATAACTGACCATATGGGCGAATAATAATTCCTGAAAAAATCCACATTGTAACCTGGCTCAATACCAGAATGTTGTATAAAGAAGATCATTGCATTAGTTTGAGTTGAACGGGGAAGAGAACGCACAAGAGTAAGTATTGCATCGTTTAAAAGTGCATAGAAAGAAGCTTTATATTCATTACCAGCTGTGCTCCTATTTGTGGCAAAAGCATATAAATGTTCATGATCCCACGACTTCATGAATAACCTGCATAATAAATTTGGGAAATAGCAACCTTTGGTATTAAAAACCATATATGTTTTTATGATAATCAACAATTATATTTTTATCAGGTTTAAAAATTTTTGATTGAAAATTTTAATGTATACCCACTATGTTAGGACATAAAAATTATATTTATCAGGAGGAAAGCAATCATGGCAGATTTTATTGACTTTATTGCAAAAGAAGCAGGAAATCGCGAAGTTGGGAAAAAATTCATTGAATTGCTTAAAAAAGGGGATGCAGCAGAATTAAAAAATTTTTTTGATTCAAATGGTTACTCAGACGTGTCGCTTGATGATTGTAAAAAACTTATACAAAACAAGCAAAATATTATTAATTCAGCTGAAACAAACCTTAAGGACTATTAAATTGTGAACATTTTTTACAGAATATTCCTATCATTATCATTTTTGCTTTTTATATTTCACACCCCGGTTTTATCTTCTGATCTTAAAGAACATTATGTTTTTACTCTTTCTGAAACAATTATGCCTTTACCAAAATTATGGTATTTCCAGGCTGAGGATTTATATATTTATAAAGAAAAAAATATTGATCATTCTAACTGGCAGATCAGGGCTATAAATCAACCATGGCATACTCAAAAAGAATTTCGAAATTATAAGGGAAATGTTTGGTACAGGCTTGTTTTCAACTGCAATCTTTGTAATGACTATAAAGGTGACCTTGCCCTGTTGGTGCCAATTCATTATCGAGGAGCTCAATTTTATTTCAATGGGGTATTGGTTAAAGAAACACGTCCCTTTATTAATGGCATTTCCCCACTGAAGCTTGGTAAACCTGATATTATTATTCTCCCCAGTAATTTAATAAAAAATGAACACAATCTAATCGCTATTCGAATAGGATCTTTTGATTATAATTCTGGTTTTGAAGGCATACTGCATATAGGGACTTTGCCCGAAATAACAAAAAAATTTATTCAAAATACTCTGTATTATGGGCTTTTAATAGGTATTACTTTATTTTTATCCTTATATTTTATTATTCTTTATTACTACCGGAAAAAAGAGCGTTTTTATCTTTATTTCTCTGGTATGGCTTTTTCATTTGCGTTATGGGCAGCAGGATATGTTGGTATCATATTCTGGATTTTTGACAATAGAATAGCCTATCTTGTTGCAGCATATTGTGGTTCTGTAAGTATTGTTATCTGTGCGATCTTCTTTATCCACTCCTTTTTAGATTTACGATATAACCTGTTTTCAAAAATTCTTCTTTCACTATTACTATTCTTACTAATCTACTGTACTACAGAAATCATTACTACTGGATTAGTTGAATCATACCGTATGTATCTATTCAAGATTTTCCTGTTAACCTGCCTGATATACATGATTTATTCTGCAATCCTATGTATATATGCAATCAGAATACACAGACCTCATGCTGGGAAAATATTGATATGAATTGGAACAGCTTATTTCTTTATATTCTTATCAATTCTTACATGGCTTCATATTATTGACTATACCCCTTCATCAATTGAACCATTTATGGCAATGATATTTGTTTTTTCACTTGTCCTTGCTTCGCGGTATGCACAGGTTTTTTCAGATCTTGAAAAAGCCCATGCAAAACTTATTGTCCTTGATAAGATGAAAGATGACTTTCTTGCTACCACAAGCCATGAACTTAAAACCCCTCTTCATGGAATAATGGGCATTGCCGAATCTATTATGGATGGCTCCTGTGGACCAGTGACCGAAAAACAAATGCAAAATCTGGCTCTTATACGTGATGAGGCATCACATCTTAACACAATGGTAAGTGACATCCTTGACTTCAGCAAGCTTCGTGCCGGTAAGGTTGATCTATTCTTAGAGCATATCCTGGTTGATCAGGTTGCAGCAACGGTTGTATCGCTTTTAACACCTGAAGCTCATAAAAAGGGACTATCGCTTACATTAAAATCTTCAGGACCCTGTGAGATAGTTGCTGATCGTAACCGCCTTAGACAGATTATTATTAATCTTGTGGGCAATGCAATTAAATTTTCAGATAAAGGCACCATTACAGTAGATGTCCAATCCTCATTTGAAGGTGTAACAATTACCGTGAGCGACGAAGGCCCAGGTATTGATGAAGCTGATAGGGAACGGATATGGAATCCATTTGTACAGGCGGAAAGTTCTGATAGTCGTCATTACGGCGGGGCAGGCCTTGGGCTTCCCATAACAAAATATTTAGTTGAACTTCATGGTGGGTTTATTCATGTTGAAAGCCAAAAAGGTAAAGGGACATCCTTTATTGTTACACTTCCAAAAGAGCCCAGAACTCCCGGGATACCAAAAATCAAGCAAATCGAAGTTACCAGTGATGCCCTTGTGTTGCCTCAGGAAATTGCTCATTCATCTACGGAACAGGATGAAGCGCTTGCAAAAATCCCGTTTTACACAAAAGCCCGAATACTGGTTGTTGATGATGATGAGGTTAACCGTAAAGTAATTGAGGGTTTCTGCACAATTGCTGGATATGAACTCATACATGCACATGATGGGCCAACAGCACTACAAGTTCTGGAGACACACAATATTGATCTTGTGCTTCTTGATCTTATGCTTCCCGGGATGAGCGGGTATGAGGTTTGCCAGAAAATACGCCAGTCAGAAAAATTTTCAACCATACCCGTTATTATGGTAACAGCACGCGACAGTGCATCAGACATGGTGCGGGGATTTGTTTCCGGTGCCAATGATTACATTACCAAGCCCTTTACAAGAAGTGAGCTTCTTATCAGAATTGAAAATCAATTAGCTATTAAACAAATGCTGGAGCTAGAGCATTCAATTGTGCACGAATTAAACAAAGAGATGGGATTGGACAGGAGTCTTTATCAAAGAAGCATTGAGTTAAAGCAAATGGCAACACAGATACTTGCCTGGGAACGAGTAATCAAGGAAGATATGGAAGTTGCCAGAGCCTTTCAAAAACGCCTCATGGCTTGCCCCACACACATACCAGGTGTCAATTTCCATATTTTGTATCAACCACTAGCAGACCTCAGCGGTGATGTGTATGATATTATTAAACTCACGCCAGACATCATCAGGGTATTTATAGCTGATGCTACAGGACACGGGATTACTGCTTCCCTCAATACTGTAAAAATTCTTTCAGAATACTCATCTGTTAAGGAAACAATGCATTCTCCTCAGGATTTGCTCACCTTTTTAAACCAGCGATTCATGCAATTATTCAAGGATTACGGAATAATTTTTACATGCCTTATTGCTGATATTCATCTGAAGGAAGAAAAGATTTCAATAGTGTCAGCAGGGCATCCTCCTGCATGCGTTATCTCTAATGGTACTGTTAACTCTATTAAACCCCATGGACCAATCATTGGGTTAGCTTCCAATTATCAATATCAACCTACAATAGTGCCCTTTAAAAATAATGATATATTCCTTCTGTATACTGATGGTCTGCCAGAATCTATATATGCTCAGAATAAATATTCAAATGATTCTTTAGAGAATGAGTATGATAAACTTAAAGAAATAATTGAAAAGAACTATGATAGCGGTTCATTGGAAAATCTTTGTACATCGCTTCTGCGATTAGATTCTTTTGAATCCAACACTTTTATCACTGACGATATAACTATTATTGCTTTTCAGAAAGAATAAGAGTTTTAAGGCTCTGACCCTATTTGAATTCTCCTGCACCTATTTTTTTCGTGTACGCTGTAATATATGCGTTTTCTGCAAGATTCATCATTCTTTTAGTTCACGCAGAAGGACTGGTTATGATGCTCTGACCCTATTTCCCGAGAATTCAGCTTACTCTGCGTATTCTGAGTGATAAGTTATGTTGCCTCACGCTGAGTGTACCGAGGATCCGGAGTGTAATGATGCTCTGACCCTTTTTAGATAGCATTTACTTTTTCTATTTTCTTCTGTGTATTCCGCGTTCTCTGCGTGCGTTTCCATGCTCTGACCCCTTGTTTTGCAAATTTTTTTATGAAAAATGCAAAAATTTTCCACTATTCTTTTTAATTTTTTCCACCAGAAACGTTATATACAGTAAAAGCTTCATTTTTCATCTTACTATATATACTTGGAGGAATATCATGGCTCGGAAATTGCGTGTACAGCTACCAGGATTAACCTACCACATCACGTCCCGCTGCATCGAATGGAAATCCATGCTACAGGAAGACTACTGTAAAGCGTGCTTTGTAGAAATACTCAACAAAGCGAAAGCTAAATATCACTTTAAACTCATTGCCTTCTGTATTATGGATAACCATATTCACCTGGTCATTCATACCCTGGACGATGGTGCTCCGATATCCCGTATTGTGCAGTATATTAAGGCACGGTTTGCTGAAGTGTATA
>JARYLT010000080.1 GCA_029907515.1 Spirochaetota bacterium
TTATAAACATTTATTTTTACTTGACAACTGATTATAAATTTGTAATTAATATAATAATTGATTACTAATTATAATTAAATTATTTTATTAATCATGAATTATAAATCATCTTACTAAGAGTAGCAGGATTTCTATTTATTATTGTTATATTTTTAAATTTTTATTCTTTAAACTTTTTTCAGGAAAAAATCTTCATTAATTACTTTAGCAAAAGGTAAAGCGCTTTATATTTCATTACGTTGCATTAAAAGCATTTTAGGAATTATTACCAATAATTTTGTACAAATCCAAATAAATTATTATTACATTATATCCATAATGACAACGTTGTAATGTATATGTTAATTCTATTTTTGTATCAGCATCATTGAAGGAGAATAACCGATGTTCCCTAAACCTTCTGATAAAATAGCTATATATATTGAAAATGAAGAAATTTCATATAATGAATTGATTCAGAACATTTTGTCCTTTGCTTCACATTTAAAAATTAAAAAAGGCGATAGAGTCCTCATATTTGCTGAAAACAGTCCTGAATGGATTTATGCATTTTACAGTATATGGGCTAAGAAAGGAATAGCAGTCCCCTGTGATTACAACCTTAAAGAAAATGAGCTTGCCTATATACTCAATAACTGTACGCCTAAAGCGGTATATTGTTCTGCAAATACACTTCCTACGGTAAAAAAAGCCATAAAGCTTATAAAATTTAAACATAGCATATATATATTAGAACAATGTAAAGTCAAACCAGATGTATCATTGCAACTTCCTGAAATCAATTATAATGATACTGCAATCATTATGTATACATCAGGAACAACAGGAAAACCCAAAGGTGTTATGCTTACCTATGACAACCTGTTATGCAGTATACAGGCAATTGCTGATTTAAAGATGTTAACCGAACATGACCGTATGATTGCATTGTTGCCTTTTTATCATATATTTCCTCTTCAGGGTTGTGTTACTGCACCACTGTATCTCAATGCTTCTATAGTTATGGTAAAAGAATTGGTGCTAGATAAAATACTGGCAGCATTACAAAAGTATAAAGTCACTATGTTTTTAGGAATACCGAGATTGTATGAACTGTTACATAAAAATATTATGGCTGCTGTAAAAAAGAATCCTGTTGCGTATGCATTATTTTTAATTGCAAAACTTGTTAATAATTTAACCTTTTCAAAAATACTTTTTAAAAAAGTCCACAATGCATTTGGCGGGCATATTCATGCATTTCTTACCGGTGGGGCTAAATTAGACCCTGTAGTTGCCAATGACTTAAAAACCCTGGGATTTAATCTTGTTGAAGGATATGGATTAACTGAAACAGCTCCACTTGTTGCCTTTAACCCTTTTTCAAAAGTCAAGTTGGGTTCTGTTGGTTTACCTGTAAAAGGTACTGAAGTAAAAATTGTTGATGGTGAAATCCTGGTTAAAGGCAGAAATGTCATGAAAGGCTACTACAAAAACAAGAAGTCAACCGACGAAATCATTACCGATGGATGGTTTCATACCAGGGATACTGGTTATTTTGATAAGGATGGTTACCTTTATGTAACAGGCAGAAAAGATGATATGATTGTATTGCCCAGTGGCAAAAATATTAATCCTGAAGAAATTGAAAAACACATTTTACGCATATCCCCTTTAATAAAAGAAATAGGAGTTATTGAAGACCAGGGGAATCTGACGGCAGTTATTCATCCTGATTACAGCGTGATTACAAAAGAAAATATTGTAAATATCCTTGAAACCATAAAACGTAAAGTCATCAATCGCTATAATGCAAGTGTTGCAAGTTATAAACACATTACAAAAATAACTATCTCCAAAGATGAACTGCCAAAAACCCGATTAGGGAAACTACAGCGATATATAGTAAAACAACTGGTACAGAATGAAAAAAAATCAAAGACACATGAAGAAATTAAAGAACCTAAAACAATTGAATATAAATCCATTAGCAGATTTTTGGCAATTCATACCCGCAAAAAAGTATTGCCTCATCATAATCTTTTAGTTGACCTTGGCCTTGATTCCTTAGGAATTCTTTCCTTTCAGACATATATTGAAGAAACATTTGGTATCAAAATATCAAACGCCGATATTCTCAACAATCCAACCGTTGAAGAATTGTCTACTTTTATTGCTCATAACAAATCAAAATTTGAAGAACATGCACAAAACTGGCTACAAATAATTATCAAAAACACCTCATATACCTTTAAGCATGGATTTTCCTTAATACTGTTTTTAAAACTTTTAATAAAACCACTGGCTAAATTATATTTTCAATTAAAACTAAACGGAAAAGATAATATACCTGAAAGCCCTGTAATCTTTGCTCCCAATCATCAGAGTTTTCTGGATTCACTACTTCTTATTGCATCTCTCCCAAATAAAACATTAATGCACAGCTACTTTTTATCCCGCGAATTAGGTTTTATCAAAGTATCCCGCGGGGATTCTCTGGCAAAATTAATGAATACCATAATTGTAAATATTGACACCAACCTTAAAGATTCCATTCAGAAAATGGCATCCATCCTCCAGAATAAACGCAACATAATTATATTCCCTGAAGGGACTCGCACTATTGACGGGCAGCCTGGAACCTTTAAAAAAACATTTGCCATCCTGAGTAAAGAACTCAATTGCCCTGTGGTACCTATAGCTATAAGGGGTGCATACCAATCATTCAAACGTGGTAAGTTACTACCCAAACCCACACCAATTACTATTGATATACTACCACCAATATATCCTGATAAACTCACTGTTGACAATATTGTGGCAAAAACACAGGCTGCTATCGCACAAACACTAAAACTTGAAAATAATTAATTTGACTTTGATAATCTCATACTATATACTTTATGTATCCTATTCTTAGGCGATAGTACCTATGATTGAAAACTTAGTGCATATAATACTAACTAATGCTGCAGCAGTCCTTGCATTTTTTTCCATTGCCTGGATCATAAGCCTTGTGACAAGAGATGCAAGCATTGCTGATGTGTTCTGGGGATTAGGCTTTATACTGGTATCAGTGCTTACATTCATACTGTACAGGGGTTATGATACCAGGGCAATAATTATTATGGCTCTGGTTATAGTATGGGGGTTGCGGCTATCTATATACATTTTTTACCGAAAACGTGGTAAGGGCGAAGACCCACGATATACCGCAATGCGGAATAAAAACCCCAAAAGCTTCTGGATTATAAGCCTTTTTAAGGTGTTCTGGCTACAGGGTCTGCTTCTCATTATTATTTCACTATCAGCTCAAATTGGCATAGCTGGACAACACCCAACCAAATTGTTAGTAACTGATTTTATTGGTATTGTAATATGGCTCACTGGCTTTATATTTGAAACAGTTGCTGACATACAGCTTTATGTATTCATTCATAACCCTGCAAATGCAGGGAAAGTTATGAATAAGGGCTTATGGTATTATTCACGCCATCCAAATTATTTTGGCGAATCACTTATGTGGTGGGGAATTTTTGTAATTGCTCTTCCTGTACCGTATGGGATTGCAACAATCATATCACCTCTTTTAATAACCTATATGCTTTTGAAAGTTTCAGGTGTTACGTTGCTTGAAAGTTCCCTGAAGGAAAAACGGCCTGAATATGTT
Organism: Spirochaetota bacterium; assembly: GCA_029907515.1. Classification (GTDB taxonomy): domain Bacteria; phylum Spirochaetota; class UBA4802; order UBA4802; family UB4802; genus UBA4802. Next base: position 3,650 of record JARYLT010000080.1, read on the forward strand.
AAGTATATTAAAACAACAAGTGCATTTATACCATTGCCAAAGAAAAAATCATAATACGTACATATAACAAGGGAGGGTTTATGATAAATAAAATTAATGATGTATCCACAAATACTCAAGGTGTATTACAAAAAACTAAAGAAATGGGAAAGAACACTGTTGAAGAAGCCCGCAACAGATTGAGTGAAGTGCCAAAAACTCTTGAGGAAGAAAATAAAGGCAAGGTCATCAATACTCAGGCATAAGGGGTAGTCAATATTAAAATATTAAAAAGGGGCTGCTGTTTCAGCAACCCCTATCTTTAGATAATGTTATGACTGTGCTGCCAGTTTTTTGTAATTATTATACCGCCACTTAGCATTATCCAGTGCAGCTTCAAATAATTGTTCTGCAACTTCAGGAAATTCCTTCTTTAATGCTGAATAGCGTACCTCACCCATGAGGAAGTCATTAAATTTATCCCACTGTGGTTCTTTGGAATCAAGGATAAATGGATTTTTCCCTTCTTTTTCAAGTAATGGATTGTACCGCCATAATGACCAGTATCCACATTCAACTGCCCTCTTTTCCTCTAACTGAGCTTTTCCCATACCTTCGCGCAATCCATGATTAATACATGGGGAATATGCAATAATAAGTGACGGACCAGGATAGCTTTCAGCTTCGGTAATAGCGCGCATATACTGCATCTGGCTTGCACCCATGGCAACCTGAGCTACATACACATATCCATACGTGATTGCCATGAGCCCCAGGTCTTTTTTACGTACCCGTTTGCCAGCTGCAGCAAATTTAGCCTGTGCTGCTATTGGTGTTGCCTTTGATGATTGACCACCGGTATTGGAATATACTTCAGTGTCTAACACCAGTATATTTACATCTTCACCTGAAGCAATAACGTGATCCAGACCACCGAACCCAATGTCATATGCAAACCCATCACCACCAAACACCCAGATTGATTTCTTTTCTAAGTACTGTGCCAATTTCAGCACTTCAGTTGCTTCTTTAGAATTATCACCCTTTAAAAGGGGTAATAATTTCCTGGTTGCTTCACGTGATTTTTCCGCGTTGTCTTTTCCTGCAAGCCACTCAAGCGCCGCATCTTTAAGCTGGGAATTACTTGTTGTTTTTGCAAGCTGATCTAAAAGCTGTGCAAGTTTATTGCGCTGTTGAGCAACACCTAAATGTATTCCAAAACCAAATTCGCTTGCATCTTCAAAAAGTGAACTTGCCCATGCAGGTCCACGTCCCTGTGCATTGATACAATACGGTGTAGCAGGCGCTGAACCACCATAAATTGATGAACAGCCTGTTGCGTTAGCGACAAGCATCCTGTCACCAAAAAGCTGTGTAATAAGCTTGATGTAAGGAGTTTCACCACAACCTGCACATGCGCCAGAGAACTCAAACAATGGCTGGCAGAATTGGCTCCCCTTTACAGTGTATTTATTCATCAAATTATCTTTATAGGTAACATTTTTTACTATAAAGTCCCAGTATTTCTGCTGATTCAACTGGGTTTCAAGTGGTTTCATAATTAATGCTTTTTCTTTTGCAGGACACTCTTCAGCACAGTTTCCACAACCCGTACAATCTAAAGGACTTATTTGAATTCTGAATTTAAGCCCTTCAAGTCCTTTGCCTTTTGCATCAAGCGTTACCATATCGGCAGGAGCTTTTTTCATTTCATCTTCATTCAGCAGGAATGGGCGTATCACTGCATGTGGACACACATATGCGCACTGATTACACTGAATACAATTATCAGGCTGCCATTCGGGAACATTGACGGCAATACCGCGCTTTTCATACTGTGTGGTACCTGGAGGGAATGTACCATCAGGTCTAGGCAAAAAGGCACTTACTGGTAAACTATCGCCCTCTAACCTGTTCATTGGTTCAACTATCTCACGAATAAACTCAGGCAATTCTTCAAATTTTGGCTTACCAGGAAGTTCAATATTTTTCCACTCTTCAGGAACTTTCACTTCTTTTACATTTTTTGCACCTTCATCAACTGCTGCCATATTTTTGCTTACAACATCAGCACCTTTTCTGCCATAAGTTTTTTCAATGGCACCCTTCATTTCTTTTTCAGCTATTTCATAGGGAATGACATTACTAACCTTGAAAAAGGCCGCCTGCATGATGGTATTAGTCCTTCCTGGAAGGCCAATGCGTTCAGATATTTCCGTTGCGTTAATGATATAAAATTTGATATTGTTTTCGGCTAAATATCGTTTAATGTGATCCGGGATCCTCTTTTTGGTTTCTTCCTCATCCCACAACGAATTGAGCAAAAATGTTCCACCTTTTTTCAAACCTTTTAAAATATCATATTTATCCAGATATGCAGGAACATGGCAGGCTACAAAATCAGGATTGTTAACTAAATATGTTGATCGTATAGGTTTTTTGCCAAATCTAAGGTGGGAAACCGTCACGCCGCCTGATTTCTTTGAATCGTATGCAAAGTATGCCTGTGCATATAAATCAGTGTTGTCACCAATAATTTTGATTGAGTTCTTGTTTGCACCAACAGTACCATCAGATCCAACACCAAAAAACTTACCCTCAAATGTACCTTCCGGAACCACACTGGTATCTTCAGGCAGTGGCAATGATGTAAAGGTTACATCATCCACAATGCCAATAGTAAAACCATTCTTTGGTTCACTCTGCTTGAGATTATTATACACTGCAAGAATCTGTGCAGGTGTAGTATCTTTGGAGCTTAATCCATATCGTCCACCAACTATAACAGGTGGATTGGCTGTTCCATAAAATGCTGCACGTACATCTAAATATAATGGTTCACCAATGGATCCGGGTTCTTTGGTTCTATCAAGCACCGCAATACGCTTTACTGTTTGTGGCAGTACTTTGAAGAAATACTTTGGTGAGAATGGCCTGTACAGATGGCATGAAACAAGTCCAACTTTTTCACCTTTCTTGATTAAATAATCTATTGTCTCTTCTATTGTTTCTGTGACTGAGCCCATAGCAACAATAATGTATTCAGCATCAGGTGCACCATAATAGGTGAAGGGATGGTATTCCCTGCCAGTAAGTTTTGTTATTTCCTGCATGTATTCTTCAACAATATCAGGTACTGCCTGATAAAAGATATTGCTGACTTCCCTGGCCTGGAAATAAATATCCGGGTTTTGCGCTGTACCACGTGTAACGGGATGTTCAGGATTTAGTGCATTGTTTCTGAATTCTTCCAACTTGGCATAATCAATGAGCTTTGCTAAATCATCATAGTTTAATACTTCAATTTTCTGAATTTCATGAGAGGTTCTGAAACCATCAAAGAAATGCAAAAATGGTATACGTGATTTAATTGCTGAAAGATGTGCAACAGCAGCTAAATCCATAACTTCCTGCACACCACCGCTTGCAAGCATCGCAAAACCAGTCTGACGGCACGCATTTATATCCTGATGATCACCAAATATTGATAGGGCCTGAGCAGAAATAGAACGTGCACTAACATGAAATACACCCGGTAGTAATTCAGCAGATATTTTATACATATTAGGAATCATTAACAGCAATCCCTGCGATGCTGTATACGTAGTGGTAAGTGAACCTGCCTGTAGTGATCCATGCACTGCAGCAGCAGCCCCAGCTTCTGATTGCATCTCTACAACACGAACAACCTGTCCAAAAATATTTTTCTTACCATGAGCAGCCCATTCATCAACATGTTCTGCCATTGGTGAAGATGGTGTAATTGGATAGATGGCAGCTACTTCAGTAAAGGCATACGATACATATGCTGCAGCTTCGTTACCATCCATTGATTTCATGATCTTTTTTGCCATGAAAGCTTTCTCCTTTCTGTTTTGGTTTTAAAATATAATAAATCCCTTCTCAGTAATAAAACTGAGATTAATTACTTAATAACAATTTTTGATTAATGAAAGATCACGGCGTGTATATAACCTTCCTTCTTTAGTGTACTGTAAGTCAATAAAAAAATCAATTAATAAAATTCTAAATATTTAATAAAATTACATCATTTCAATTAACATAGCATTTATATGCATAATTTCAAAGTATTCATTATGAGCGATAGTTCATTACATATATACTCTGGCTATTTTAAATTTTATTAACATTTTATGCTTGCATGACAGAAGGTATATTTCATATTTGTCATATATATTATCATAATATAAATGGAGGATTCTTATGGCTAACATGTACTGCAGAGATACAATAGCTGACATGGTGCGACGCGCAGCTTTGCGTTTTGGCGAAAAAACAGCAATTGCATTCAGAGACACCAGTTTAACTTTTAGACAATTAGAAGAAGATTGTTGTCGTTTTGGTCATCTGATGCAACAGTATGGCATAGAAAAAGGCGATCGTGTTGCCATCATAGCGTTTAATTCACATTATTATCCAATCAGCTTTGTTGGTCTTTCAAAGATTGGGGCAATTCAGGTACCCATTAACTACATGCTCAATGGCGATGAGATGGCATATATCATAAATCACTCTAAGTCCAAAATGGTAATCGTTGAAGATAATTTATATAATATTATAGCACCTGCAAAAGATAAATGCACTACAGTTGAAAACTGGTTGTACATTCCTCTTGAAGGTACTCCAACACCACAGGGTTTTGATAACCTGATTGAAATGTTGCAGGGCATGCCAACATATGATATTGCTACAACGGTATATCCAGAAGACATTGCACAGATTCCTTATACCAGTGGCACTGAATCAAAACCAAAAGGCGCAATGCTATCGCACAGAGCCTTACTGTCACAGTATTTCAGCTGTATTATTGAAGGGGAATATCAACCACATGATATAAGCCTGCATGCACTGCCACTTTTTCACTGTGCACAGCTTCATTGTTTTCTGATGCCATTTCTGTATATAGGAGCAACAAATATTATTTTACATAAAGCAGACCCTGTTTCCATGATGCAACTCATTGAAAAGTATTCCATTACACACATGTTTTCTCCACCTACAGTATGGATTGGAATTATCAATCATCCTGAATTCAAAAAATATAATCTTACTTCACTTAAAAAAGCTGCCTATGGTGCCAGTATTATGCCGGTTGAGGTTTTAAAACGCTTAACTGAAGTATTCCCTGGTTTGCGCCTGTGGAACTACTATGGGCAAACCGAAATGGGGCCAGTTGCAACAATACTAAAACCAGAGGATCAGCTTAAAAAGCCCGGTTCAGCAGGCAAACCAGTACTCAATGTTGAAACAGTGTTGATGGATGATGATGGCAACTTTGTACCAGTTGGTGAAGTAGGTGAGATAGTTCACAGATCAGGTCATGTTATGACAGGGTATCTGGATGATCCAGAAAAAACTGCCGAAGCATTTGCATATGACTGGTTCCACAGTGGTGATTTAGGACGATTTGATGAAGATGGATATTTGTATGTTGTTGACCGTAAAAAAGACATGATAAAGACAGGTGGCGAAAATGTTGCATCACGTGAAGTTGAAGAAGTATTATACCAGCATCCTGCCATTGCTGAAGTAGCTGTATTTGGCCTGCCCGATCCTAAATGGATTGAACTTGTATGCGCAGCAGTGGTATTGAAAAAAGATATGCAGGCAACAGAGGAGGAGATCATTGCATTTGCCAAACAGCGCTTAGCAGGGTTCAAAACGCCAAAAAAAATCTTTATCATGAATGCATTGCCCAAAAATCCATCAGGCAAAATATTAAAACGGGAATTACGTCAGACATTAGCAGTGGAAACAAAGTAAACAATACCCAGTAGTAGCGCAAAAAATTGCAACAGAAGATATAATTCTGTTGCAATTTTTTTTGTTGTAGTCATTATGACTTCTTGTATTAAAGCTTTAGTACACTCAACAGTTCTGAAAATAATTCAATAGATGTACTATCATAATATCTTTTTTAGAAAGCTTTAAATAAAGTCAAAATAGCATTAATTAAATGAAAAGGAGGAACTTCACCATGTATCCAATACTATTCCAGTATAAGTTTATTACCATTGGTGGATACGGTGTAATGCTTGCTATAGGAATTTATATGGCATACATTTTGTTTGAACGGGAACTTATCTTACGCAATATCAACCCGGATTTAGCATACAAGATATTACTGGTAGCAATTCCAGCTGGTATTATTGGTTCAAAAGTTTTTCACATACTGGATCATATGGATGAATTTTTATCAGATCCTGCAGGTATGGTATTTTCAGGTGCTGGCCTTTCTATATATGGTGGATTTCTCTTTGCATTGTTATTCAGCTACTTTATCATTAAAAAAAGCAATGAGCCTGTTTTAAAAATTCTTGATATTACAGCACCGTGTATAGCAGTTGGGTATGGTTTTGGAAGAATAGGATGCCACGTTGCTGGTGACGGATGTTATGGTATTGAAACATCAAGCATTTTTGGTGTTGCGTATCCCAATGGGATTGTCCCGATATCCTACGCGGTGTACCCCACACCTCTTTTTGAATCATTTTTCTCATTTTTTGTGGCAATACTTTTATTACAACTCAGGAAAAAAGAATTTCCACAGGGAACACTTTTTTTCATATACCTGATTTTAAATGGGTTACCACGGTTTTTTGTGGAATTCATCCGCAGAAATCCAATTGTATTTGCGGGATTAACACAGGCACAAATAATTGCATTAGGATTGATTGTGGCAGGCATTGCGGGGCTAGTGATTGTTCATCAAAAAAAGTTACGGAATGCATAAACTATTGTTGTAATAATACTATCATATTGTTTATAACACGGGTGCTGTACTGTAGCCCTTCAAGCATCCCCTTATATAAGTACAGGGATTTTAAAGCTACTTTTTCCTGTTCACTGGTAACAGACTCATCAATTTCATAGCCTTCAGTAACTGTATGAATAATGTGCTGTATGGTTAACCCTACCAAATTCTTTGTAACACTGAGTTCAGTTAGCTTTTTATCAATATCATCCAGTTTCTTTACCAGCGAAGCTATAGATTGAGTTTTTCTCTTTTTTATGTTTTGGATAAGTTCTTCTGAAAATTGTATTGCTTGTTGCAGCATGGCATCCATTGTGCCTGTTTGCTGGAGCATTTCGCTTAATTGATTTATCAAGTTTTCTGAACGCAACGCTATTGCACTTTCATCAGGCACAGAACAGGTATATATTTCATCAATTGCATTCCAGATATTTAATCCAGAATTTTGAAATGTAATTTCTTCAAAAGTTTTATGAACAACATTTTCAATATATGCACCATCATAGGTCGCATTAATCAATGAAGGGTCATTTAATCTGCTAAACCATGAAATAAAGATCATCATCTTTTGATTAGTATGAACCTGCCTGCTTCTTATACCTTTAACAAAAATCTTTGGCAGAGCAGTAAGCTGAAACCTGTTAAACATCTCAACAGTATAGGTGCGATAGTTCCTGAAAAATATGTGGTCATCCAAATATGCACCTTTAACATGTGCTAGCCCTTGAGTAAAAGCTAAATCCTGGCCAACCATGATAACAGGGTGGGCACCTAACCGCTTTGCAAAATCATATGCATTGGTTGATACTGAACCGCCATAACGAAGATTTCCATAGCTGCCAATCGTTTGTTCTATCCATTTCATCATTTCAAATGCTACGCCGGTGATTGCCTTCCTGCCACTGTAAAACAAAAATGTGGAAGGATGTACCATGGGATCAGCTATTAATACTGTTCTTTTAGTATGTACACCTTCAAAATACCGTGCGTTTATTAATTGCGGATCTACTGTAATACAAAAATGCGGTTCAATGCCATAATATTCCAGAACTTTAAGTGACGTATCCACTGCCACTATAATAGCATTATTGTAATGCTTTTGAATATATGGTATGCTTTGAGTTAATGTTGGCCCAGCATTAACAATTATGGCAGGAATATTGGTAAACCTGTCAAAAAATGCCGCGGCAGGTGGAGCACTGATAATTTCCCTGATATTGCGCGCAATATTTGAAGTCCATAATTTTTCAAATTTGGCCAGTGTAGCAATATTGACTTCTTTAGTGGAAATATATGATTTTGCAATTCTTTGAAGATTGGTGTAGCGTTCAGGGTTAATCTGGAATGAACCGCGATGCGTGATAAACAGTGTTTTATATGATGACCTGCCCTTCATGTGAATGGCTATCGTTTCTTCATCAGGGTTTACCAGCAATATAACTCGCTTATCATTCAATATGAGCTGTAAATCCCTGTGGGCGATAGCTGCTGCAATCATCCATGGAAATTGTTCCAGGATTAATACTGTTGCATCTTTTTTTACTTTTTGTAACAACCACTCAACATGATATCCAAATCCAAACCCAGATACAATGACACAATCATACTGTGAACAGTCATATTCATCAATCAGGCGTTGTGCTTCTTTTACAGGATCAAATTTACTGTGGACTGCAATATGTCCTGATTCTTTCTTTACAACAGGAATGGCATCACCACTTTTTGTCTGCAGTACTTCAATATATGGAGCATAATCCGTATTTCTAATTATGTCAGCTAAAGACTCATTGCGCCCGGCTATCGCCATAATATTTTTTTGAAAAATATTGTTCACACTTACTCCAGAACCAGCGTAATAGTAGTAACTTTTTTTAAGGGTACACCCGGTTTTGGATCTTGAGCAACAACTTTGCCCTTCCCTTTCATTATATACTGTATCGGATATTCGTGCTGTAAATTTATGAGCTTTCGTAAAGCTGTTGTATCAGCCTGACCAATAAAGTCTGGCAAAACATCCTCCTTAAAAGTTTTATATTGCAAAGGTTTAGCTTTCATAGCATTGACAGTTACACTTCCAAACCCTCTGAGTGGCAATACCCGTTTTGCAATGTCGCTGAAAACAGGTGCTGCCAGCTCACCACCTGAACCGCCATACGCAGGCTCATCAAACATAACAAGAATACAAATATCAGGATTATCAACCGGAGCTATCCCTACAAATGATACAACATACGCATCAGGAATATAGCCACCCTGTGGCAATGATTTCTGAGCTGTCCCGGTTTTCCCTCCTGTGCCATAGCCTGCAACATATGCTTTTTTACCTGTTCCCTCAATAACAACATTATGCATCATAGAAAGAATGGTTTTTGCTATCGTTTCATTCACTATTTTTCCCTTTGTCTTTGGGAAAAATTTAGTTACTGTTTCACCATAATGGTTTTTAATCTGATTTACTATCTGAGGATACATATATATGCCATTGTTAGCGATAGCTCCGAAAGCAGCAACAAGTTGCACAGAGGTCACTGATATTTCCTGCCCTATTGCCATCGAATACTTTGAAAGACCAGACCATTGCTTTGTATTACGAAGAATACCCTGTGATTCACCTGGAAGCTGTATACCTGTTTTTTCACCAAATCCAAAGCGGGTAAGAGTTTGATATAAATATTCTTTTTTTACCGGTTGCATTGCCTGAATGATTCCTGCATTACATGAATACGTAATGATATCATTCAGAGAAACTTTGCCATGTTCCTTTGTGCACTTGATAGTTGCATCATATACATCAACACTGCCTTTGCAGATATACGTTCTTTTCAGCGCATCCGGTAGATGTTCCAGTAAGGTTATAGCAGCAAATATCTTCATTGTTGATCCAGGTTCAAACGCATCAACAACAGAAAAGCATGTTAACACAGATTTATCGTAATTATAAAAACGTTCAGGATGAAATTGTGGATATACTGCAAGCGCTATGATTTTTCCTGTCTTAATTTCGTAAACCACAGCAACGGCTTTTTTGGGTTTTACCTTCTCTGCATAGGTATTAATTGCTTTCTGAGCAATATATTGTACTGCTCTGTCCAGTGTCAGCTGTACTGTCAGCCCCTTTTGTTCTTTTTCTCCAGAACTATCGGCATACAATAACACATCATTATATTTATATTCAATACCTTCAAGCCCTATGTTGTCAATATTAACAAAACCGATAACCTGTGATGCTAACGTGCCTTCAGGATATACACGTGCATATTCTTTTTTAACGTATATGCCTGGCAAAGATAATTCTTTTACTTTGTTAATCACGTTATCATCTACCTTTCGTTTAATCCACACAAAATGTTTGTCACGGGTTGATAGATCTTTTATTTCGGACTCAGGAATGGCAAGGATAGATGAAAGTTTCAATGATTCAGCATCAGGATCGATAACTTTACGGGGATCAGCAAATATAGAATATTTATATATTGAAACAGCAAGGGGATATCCGTTTGCATCAATGATATCCCCACGCTGTATTTTATCATGTTTATTATTAACAATTACTCTGGAACTGAAATGCAGTTGTGTAATTTTTAGTATTAACAATACGGCTATACAACTGATAAAGATTAATGTTATAATTATTCTTCGTTTATGGGATACATTCTCCATATCAGCCTTGAATGTTATTTGATTAAACCTAGCCTTGAAAAATCTAAATTTTTAATGTTATCCGTATTCCAGTATAGGATAAAGGCTTTACCTTTTATCCTGTCTAATGGTACATACCCAAAACCACGGCTGTCATATGAATTTTCTCTGTTATCGCCCATTGCTACTATCATACCTTTAGGAACAACTCCTTCAATACGCTTTTCGCTGAATCCACGGTATGACGTGACACCTTTGACATATGGCTCATCTAATTTTACACCATTAACCCATACGGCACCTTCATCAATATGCACTTCATCACCCTCTACCGCTATACACCGCTTTATAAAATCTTTTTCTTCTTCATTAGGAGGGCGGAATATAATGATATCACCACGCTGAACAGGCCGTATACTCAGAAAAGAAAGGTGTATTGGCTTTTTCATTCCTATCATCTGAGGGATAGTTGGTCCATATGTTATCTTTTCTGCTAAAAGGTGATCCCCAACAAGTAAGGTATCTTCCATGGAACCGGTTGGGATATAATATGCCTGAATAATAAACTGTCGTATATGCATGGCAAGGATAAATGCAACAAGGATGGCATCAAACATTTCCCATATTTTTTTAAACATTACAGTGCGTTTAGGCGACATATCATAAAAGTAATGTATAAGTTTTTCCCTGTCGTCATTGCTTACCAGCATGAGTGGGAATCCTAAACTCCGATAACGTTCACGTATTACCAGGTTGCTAAAAAAATTGACTTCCAGGTATGTAATATCTTTTGCGTTAAAGTGATAGTTCTCATTTTTGGTTTGAATGCTTACTCCCGATGGAGATGCGGTTAATGTAGCATTCTCAAATTTTCGCCATTTAATAAAATCATTAAGTATTCGGAGCATAAACACGCTACATAAAAAACCACCTATAGCGTATGTCCCACTATACGGTATTGCTACCGCCAAAAAAATAGTTGAATAAATTAAAAGTATCAGATATCCTATTCGCTTCAACATGAGCTTGGTAATCTGAACGTTGCTAAGAACCTGTATTTGAATTGTATCAGTATTTTGTTTGTTAAGAGCTAAGAATTGTAACATCTATGTACCTCGGCTTTTATAAGGATATATGTTGTATATGCAATTCTTTTATAAAAGTTACATTTTAATTGAAATATTTATGAATAAATTATGGAATACAATACATCCAGACCACTTGAAGCAGTGATGCACATTTCATCTGTCATAAAATTATTGCAAGGAATAATTATTGAAGATATCATGTATATTATCACGATTAATGTGTCTACTATTTTTTAAATAATGAGAACATTATTACAACATATCGATACATTAGAAAAAAAAGAGCGCTACACTCTTGCCAGAATGCTTGGCTTCCAGGATCCTAAAAAAACAACAACTAAAGATATAGCTTCACTCATGTCAAGTCATGTTGGCCTTGAACTGATTTTTTCACAATGTAATACTGATGAACTTTCAATACTCAAGCTTTTGTCAAAAAATGATGTACATTTCAGGGATATTGAGCACAACCTGCATATTCCCATATATCAGATTGAAAAAAGTGCTCAGTTATTGGCCAGTAAATCCATTGTCTACATCCTGAAAAATCGACAGTTACTATCTAACAAATTAGATAAAATATGTTTATACAATGAACTGCGGCAAACACTGAATCCTTGTGATACCCATACATTATATGAATACTGTAACGAAATAATCAAACACATCACATCAAATAAATCACATATACCCAACAAGCCCCATCTGAGTGAAAATGCATCAAGTTTTTTAAAACTTTGTATACAGCGAGGATGCGTTGTTTCAGTGAACTATGCAATATCCACTCTTGGTATTATAAAAGCCAATAGTGTATTGAATGAATTAACTATTAATAAGTGCATCAGAATTTTTCATAGTATATCTACACATTTTTCAGGCATTATTATTGTTCACCCCGATTATATACAAATAAAAAATGAGAGTAAAAATATACATATTCACAATCATTTCATGGCACTTATTGCAATGTTAAAGGCTTATGACTGCATATCTTCAAAGGGGCTGTTTTTAACTCAGGAGGGAAATTTACGCAAATCAGATGTTGATAACATTACAAAATCATTGCATAGCGTATCTATCCAAACACCAGGTAAGCCATTAACTACGACTCAAATGACACAATTGGCATTATACTTATTGTCTATCACAAACTCATTATCTGTCACAACAACCAATGTAAACACTACGCTGAAACACTTACATAAAATGTTATTACATCCTCATCAATTAACACAGATGATTATACATGCAGCAGGTAAAGAAAATAATCCTTTATTTCCTAATCCCTTTCCTGTGAG
>JARYLT010000081.1 GCA_029907515.1 Spirochaetota bacterium
TCACATATCCCCATTTGCCCCCAATAATGTTACCATGTTCTATTCGACCACCAATATTAACACGCGCTATGCCTTCGTGAAAAGCTTCCGCAAAATCAAACTGCGGCTCTATTAGTTTACCTTCCTTGGTCACATATCCCCATTTGCCTCCAATAATGTTACCATGTTCTATTCGACCACTAATATTAACACGTGCTATGCCTTCGTGGAAATCCCAAACCCAATCAAACTGTGGCTCAATTATTTTTCCTTCCTTGGTCACATATCCCCACTTCCCATCCTTTTTTACAGGTGCCAGGCCTTCGCTAAAATTTTCTGCATTATCAAACTGCGGCTCAATTACAAATTTACCGTCTTTGTTGATATATCCATACTTCCCATACTTTTTAACACGTGCCAGGCCTTCGCTAAAATTTTCTGCATCATCAAACTGCGGTTCAATTACAAATTTACCGTCTTTGTTGATATATCCATACTTCCAATACTTTTTAATGCGCGCTATGCCTTCGTGGAATTTCCAAACCCGATCAAACTGTGGCTCTATTAGTTTACCTTCCTTGGTAACATATCCCCACTTCCCATCCTTTTCAACACGCGCTAGGCCTTCGCTAAAATCTTCTGCATCATCAAACTGCGGCTCGATCAACCATATAACATTATTGTAGTTATAATTCATTATTACCATCCTTTAAAAAATAGAATAGCATAGTATAAGATTCACAATTCCGTATTATTTCAGTTATTTTTAAAGAATTTTGCTACAGGTTTAAAAATTTGTCAAGCCTTCTCTTAAAAATCGTTTTTTAGATGACTTTCTGTTAACTATGTAATGACATGTTTTATATGGCAACTATTGTAATAATAAATTATTTCTCTTTTTCCAGAAGACCTGGTGGTTAATCCCGACCCCGTCGGGACTCTACCGGCTGAGCTACAGGGGAATATTCTTTACTAATTTAGTCTAAAAACTTGTTTTTTAAAAAAATTCAGTCAGCTTTCAAAACTACAGGCCTGACCATAAAATCAAAGTTTTTTACTTGTGTCAAAAAATTTTCAACCTGATTCTTCAATTTACCTGCCTCATTTCCAGGGTAATTGCATGAATAAAGCTTGACAAAAAGAATCCAGGGCAGATATGCTGAGTCATTTTAAGGAGGAGTATTCATGCAGAAAATTCGGCCTGTTGTTCCTTTAATACTAGTTTTTATTGTTACTTTACTTATTGCTGCTACACCGTATGACCAGATACCGACTATTTTCAATGGGTTGGTTCCCGTCGGGTCAAAACTTGTTTCACAAAGCTTCATAAGAAGGGATTCCGGTGAAGGTGAGATGAAGATAACCATGATCAACGTAACCTTCACCGCCTCAAAGCGATACAATGCTAGCCATACGGACTTTGACAGTGAGTTCAGGTTTAACCTTGATGAGTTGGTCTATCCGGAAGTTCTGATCCAGACGCAGGGCAAGTATTATAAAATGGCGTTGGAAAGTGATATTGAATCGGTTCGCAAGAGTTATGCTAACCGCAAATCCGATCCCACAATAAGCTATGATACACCCAAGGAAACAAAATATCCCTGGGGGTGGGGAATTACTCAACGCGTGCACCACAAATATATGGGGGCAGGTTCTGCCCCGGATGACATTTCCTATCACGGCGAGTATCTCGGCATGCTGATTAATGGGCCAGTAATCAAGAAGTTCAAGTTCAGCGTCTCTGGCGTTGAAAGTGCCCAGGAAGCTGACCAGTGGGCAAAGGCGTGTGCCGAGCAAATTATGAATGTCACCCCTGATCAGATTCAGTGAATCCATTTGTGATCATGCTCATCATTACATTGATTGTAAGGGCATAATCAAGTAATACATATAAGCAAAACTTTTTGCTGCTGTTGGAGTTTACCTAATAATCTATCATGATGATGGCATTAAAATTGTAGTATTCCACCAGACGGATTATGGCATTAGAAGCAATTGATGTAAAAAATATAATGACATAATCCCTTTAATATAAATATCTCATAGTGGCAATAAATAACTTTTCTTATTTTATGTGTACTTTTTATTGCTTTTTTACCTCAGGGTTGTATGATTTAGTCCCATAAAAAATAATCATAAGTGGAAAAAACTTAATGCATACAACATTTAAATATTTAACAGTAGATACCCAATCTCAGCTATATGATTCAAAAAGGATTAAAAGAATCTTTGTACACTATTATTTTGGTCATTTCATTATTATTTTATTTTGCTCAGTTTTTACTATCCTTTCTGCCATTATTGGCGGCTGGTTATTGTGGATTATATGGGATTCCAGGTCATTTAATAATAAAGAACTATGGATATCTTTTGGAGTAAGTGTATTGTTTTTTGTAATATGCTATGCAATGAGTAAAGTTTTTTTAAAAGAAATAATTAACTCTGACTTTACTAGCTATCTCAAACGCCCTCAAAATTACTGCATATCGGTAGGAAAAATAGAAAAAGCAGAATATATACCTGGAAGTGGGAGTGGATCTAAAGGAAGAATGATTATCCACGGAACTTTTAATGATAACGGTATTTTTATTGAAGAATTTCAGCCTTCTTTATGGTCAAAATACTTTGCTGACGAATATGAGGAACATAATCTTAAAGAAGGCGATGACTGGTACTCAGAAAAGGGTAAAAGAATATCATTGCCGGTCCCTGTATGGGTATTACACAACAAATCTAATATTCAATTCGGTTCGCTTGTTGGTATCGATAAAAACATATTCAAAGGTAAAAAATTGCGCTGATAATAGCAGCACCAGGATGCCAATTAACACTTCTATTTTATTTGGAGACAACAATGAAAACTCGAATTAACATTTCTTTATTTTTTCTTGGATTAGGCGGACAGATAGCATGGGCAATTGAAAACCAGTTTTTCAACACATTTCTGTATGACAGAATAATCCCTGATCCACGGTATGTTTCCATTATGGTGGCTCTTTCCGCCATTACTGCTACTATTACAGCAATTGTCATGGGAGCTTTCTCTGATTCAATTGGCAAGCGTAAACCATTTTTACTCTACGGTTATGTAGCATGGAGCGTTTCTATCTGGGTTATACCTATGGCCGAGTGGATCAAGCCTGTCCTGCTTGCTGCATGGGTTGTAATATTCCTGGATTCGCTCATGACGTTTTTTGGCTCCACATCGTATGATGCCGTGTACAATGCCTACCTGACTGATGTCACCAATGACACTAACCGCGGAAAAGCTCAGGGGTTACTATCGCTTGCTACATGGCTTGCCCTGTTGCTTGTGTATGGAACTTCAGGCCCTATTGTTGAAAAATGTGGCTATTTTATTTTTTTTGGCATTGCAGGTGCACTGGTACTTATATCAGGCATTGCTGGTGGCATTGCAGCAATTGAGCCACAAAGGGCGATAGTTCCTGTTAATGAGTCATTGCTCAAACGAATTAAACAAAGCCTCAACACACAGGCACTCAGGCAAAATAAAAATTTACTATATGTATTGCTTGCCATTGGATTCTGGGGAATGGCGTTCAATGTGTTTTTCCCGTATTTACTAATTTATCTGAAACATTTCTTAAAGGTTGATATTGCAACATCATCGGTACTGATTGCCATTTCAATACTTGTTGGAGGGATATTAGCGTCGCTGCCAGCAGGGGTTTTAGCCGATAAAATTGGTCGTAAACCCATAGCAGTGTTTGCGGTAATATTAATTTCAGCATCATTAATTGCATTTTCGTTTGCACGGTCACCGATAACTATCGGGATTTTAGCTACCATGTGGATAATAGCTCAGACTATATGGATGACTGCAACAGGTGCATGGAGCAAGGATTTATTTCCCGAAGAGCGCAGAGGCGAGTTTGCAGGGTATTTTACGTTATTCTATGTAGCGTTTACCATGATACCTGGACCACTTATTGGTGCAGTAGTAGCCGACAAGTGGGGCATCAGAGAGATTATCGATGGCAAACCGGGCATTATCCCAACACCAGAAATTTTTCAGGTTTCAGCTATTTTGATTTTAATTACAATTTTCCCATTGTTATTTGCAAAGGAATTACATAATGCTACAACTGCAAAAGGAAAATGATGACACCATAGCACCAATTTCAATAATAACAATATCTTCTTTAATGAGATAGATTTAACTCTACCTTCTCGATGAGCACATTCACCATCCTGTCATTTCGAGGAGCGAAGCGACGAGAAATCAATTATGCTGACACATACGATTCCTCACCCTTTCAGGGTTCGCAGTGACAGCAGAAAAAAGGTCATTGCAATGAGCACATATCAATACTCTTATTTCCGCAAGCACATCCACCATACTGTCATTTCGAGGAGCATAGCGACGAGAAATCTTTTCTACTGACACTTACAATTTTTCACCCTTTCAAGGTTCGAAATGACAGTAGAAAAAAGGTCATTGCAATGAGCACATATCCATATTCATATTTCCGCAAGCACATTCACCATCCTGTCATTTCGAGGAGTTAAGCGACGAGAAATCTTTTCTACTGACACTTACAATTTTTCACCCTTTCAGAATTCGAAATGACAGCAGTGAATGAGAACGCCATACTGAATTACTGTTTATTTTATTTTCTTAAGATACTCTTCTATGTCCTCAACATCATCACTGGTTAAATTGCAGTTTGTTTTATAATCGGCATTGGTTTGCTTTGCAACGTTGCCAACTATCTTCCAGAATGTGCCAAAGTTGTCAATATTTGCACGAGCTACAAACATGGGGCCCCGGAAACCCTTCATGATTCCAGGCATCTGCATGTAACCCCAGATACCTGAAGCAAATTTATACCACTGTACTGTTGTAGGAGCAAATGCCCATTCAGCTTTTTCATAGCTTTCGGTTAATACTCCACCATAGGTGCATAGTGCTTTTCCATTTTTATTTTCAATAGTCAGCTGAACCTTAGGCATTGCACTGCAATCCCTGCGTGACATTACCAGCACCTGCTTATTTCTTACTTCCCCAGTATACTTGTTTTCAGTAAGTATCCAGTTATTTCCGCCAGCTTCTTTAGTTCCCAATTTTTGAGGCAGCTCACTCTGATTCCAGGCATCGCATACCAGTTTTGCAAATTCAGGGCTTAAGAAAAGCATTGTGTTCTGGGCAGGCAAATAGGAAATATTAAACATCAGTAACATTGTAACAGTTAATACTGACAGTAACGCTATTGAAGCATTTCTCATATATTCCTCCGATAGTATAAATATTAATACATAGTTATATTACAGCCTTAAGCATGTCAATTATTTTATAATATTATTAAATTGTATAATAATTTGCAATAGAAAGCTTATGTTTACAACCATGATAAAATTAATATACATCATTGGAATTTTTCTATTCCAAAGACTCTGGTCGTAAAGTAGTAAAATGTTGATTATTTATTCTAAAGTTTATTGTAACCGTGAAATTAATCCTTGTGTTCATAAAAGGGAAAAGGTATGTAATAATCTCTTTAAAATTTTTAAATTATTGACTTTTATTTCATTATTTACTATTCATTCAGGTAATAGTTATGTATAGATTAATAGTTTAAAATTTTGTTATAAAATCCCTGAATACCATAATTATTTTAACAAAATGGAGATATAATATGAAACGAATTATTACCATAGGCATCATTACTGTTATTATTCTAATTACTGGTTTTGTTGCATATCTTTTAATTACTGATTATATACTCATTCGCTACCCTGTTCTGGTACAGACAAACCCAAAAATAACATTCATAATTGGTAATGCATATTTCCGTGAAGACCCTCAGGCACAGTGGAAGGTGGCGGTTGTGGGACAAACACTGTATAAGGGCTATGAAATAAAAACCGATACTGATTCACGGATGGACATACGGTTTCATGACAATACAGCGATTCAACTATCAGGAAATTCTGAATTGGCAATTGATTCATTGACGGTAAGGAAGCTCAGCCTGAACATCCATGCTGGTTCTCTATATGGAAAATTTGATAAATTATTTAAAGAACATGATCTGCAGGTTAAAACACCAACTGCTTTTGCTGCTATCAGGGGTACCGACCTGGGTTTTGAAGTTATCCAGACACAGGCTGATGATGAAACAACATTGGGCAAAAAGAAAACACCTATCAGCAAAAAGACAAAAGAAATTCAAGCAAACAAGTCACAGGAAGCTGAAACCTCAATGCAAACTGTTATCTATTCACTATCGGGGATTACTGAAGTATATAACCCCTTATTTGACGATCAGAAGGTTCTGCTATCGTACAGGAATAAGGTTTTAATTGATAAAGACAAAATGCCCAATAATCCAGAGGAATTAACCGAAGATGAAATACGATCGCTACAGGAAAAACTCAATTCACTCCATTTTGACGAAGTACTCCTTATAACCGATAAGATAACCTTTGAGTTGGGCAGCGCTGAAATACAACCAGGCTCATATCCTGAGCTGGATAAAATTGCTGAAATATTGAAACAGAAGAAAGTGCGTGTCAGAATTGAAGGGCATACCGATGATATTGGCGAAGCAGCTTTTAATCAGTTACTATCCGAAAAAAGAGCAGAATCTATAAAAAATTATCTTGTTTCAAAAGGGCTCGATCCCAAACGCTTTGAATCCGTAGGGTATGGCGAATCAAAACCAATTGCCGACAATAAAACCGAAAAAGGAAGAGCCCAGAACAGGCGGGTAGAGTTCCTCATCATAGAAAAATAATGGTACTGTAAAATTTTTATTTGACAACAACCGCCCTTTCAATAGTGTTGCACTCGGAAGGTTGTCCGAGTGGTCTATGGAGGCGGTCTTGAAAACCGTTGGGTGAAAGCCCCGGGGGTTCGAATCCCTCACCTTCCGCATGAAACGGAGAGATGCCCGAGAGGCCGAAGGGGACGGTTTGCTAAACCGTTGTACTGGAAACGGTACCGAGGGTTCGAATCCCTCTCTCTCCGAATGGAAACTCTAAGAATGTACTTACAGCACATTAAAAAATACAGCGCTATCCTGTATGCAACAAGCATCAAATACTATACTGAAGCTAGAAAATTTTGTATTGAACATAAGCGTGAAATTATTTTATCCATTGCATATGTGCCGTACATTGGATGGCTGTATCCTCTGTATGCTTTTGAGGATGCGCAGGTTCAAAAACATGCAAAGCGTGGACTTTTGTATGCAATGACCGCGGTTGCTATCGCCCTAACTATTTTTTTTATTGTCTTTATGATGCCACGCCCATGGCGGTTACTACGTTTTGTATTTACAATTCTTTTGTACCTTAATTATTTTATATATTATGCGATAGTTACTGTGCATATATACTGTATCTGGAATAAAAAAGATTTTTCAATACCACAGGTTGAAAATTATCTTGAAAAATTGGAGCAATATATCTAAAATTTAGATATAGCTTTTACATGCGTCCATAGCTCAGTTGGATAGAGCGTCGGACTACGAATCCGAAGGCCAGAGGTTCGAATCCTCTTGGGCGCACAAATAAAGGGGCTGCCATATACAAGCAGCCCCTTTGTAATTATACGCTAAACTTTCTACTCAAAGAAAACTACAATTTTATGCTGACACCAAATATATACGAATTATACCCTGCTGTTTCATTGGTTTTGCCTGCCATGTTGATAAGCCCGCTCAATGTTACTCCTGAAGTTGTTTCAATAATATCAAAACCATAAGAAATCATCGTGGTTGAAGGAATGTCATACGACGCTTGCATACCAACATATGCAGGATCAGTTGTTATATCAGTACTTCCCTGCATGGATTTCATCATCAGGAATGGCGAAAAAATAAATGTATCAGCAAATCCAATATGTATCTGCATTCCAAGGACTGGACCATACATAACTGTGGTTAATGTCCATGTCATTGTTCCGCTACTATAGGGGTCAGTTGTTGTAAATGAAGTGGTCATCAGCATCAAATCATAACCACCAAAAAAGATAAACTTGAAAGACTCTTGGTTAACAATTGGCAATTCAAATGCTGGTGTCATATCAAACCCAACAAAATTCAATGATTGCTTGCCAAAACCAGTATCAATTTCACCATTCATGATAAACATACCTAACATGCCCTCGATGGCTCCCCAATCACCTCCATACCGTGGAACCCATCCCAAAAACATCCCAACCATGGAAAACTGGTCGGCACTGATGTATGCCCCAGTAAAATTCATTGTGTTTGAAAAAGATGACTCTTGTGGATATTCCGGATATCCTAACGGAGGAGGGGAAATAGAAAAGTTGGTTTGCATATTGCTGCTTGATTGCGCAAACAAACAAGAAGCAGAAAGAATAAAAAGAAAGAAGAAATAAAGAGTAAGTTTGTTCTTCATGGTTTTATCTCCAAGATTAGGTTCATGTAAATTGTATAGATATTGCAATTTCTAAAAGTCAATAGTTTTTTATTTAAAAAAAGCAATAGCGATGATTTGATAATCACCGCTATTTCAGCCATCGACTTATATAAAAATTTGCTCTACTTCACCGCGTACTCTGCTACTTTATCACCAACCTGTGTTGTGGTAAGGCCCATCTTGCCAGCAGCCAGGGACTTCATATCACGCTGCAATACCTCAACCACACCTTTTTCAATACGATTGGCTGCACTTTCTTCACCCAGATGTGCCATCATCATCTGTGCTGCACATATAGCTGCAAGCGGATTAATAACGTTTTTACCGGTATATTTTGGAGCAGAACCGCCAATTGGCTCAAACATAGAAACGCCTTCAGGATTAATATTGCCACCAGCAGCAATCCCCATGCCACCCTGCGTTATTGCCCCTAAATCAGTAATAATATCACCAAACATATTTCCAGTAACAAGCACATCAAACCACTCGGGATTCTTCACCATCCACATACAGGTTGCATCAACATGGTAGTATTCACGCTTAATATCGGGATATTCTTTTTCACCAATTTCATGAAAAGCGCGTTCCCATAAATCATACACATACGTCAATACATTGGTTTTCCCTACCAGTGCTAGTGTTTTCTTTTTATTGCGCTTGCGAGCATATTCAAACGCATAGCGTAAGCACCTATCAACCTGAAAACGATTATATACCATTATCTGCATTGCCTCTTCATGAGGGGTGCCTTTCATGGTAACACCGCCAATGCCAGTATATACATCGCCCGTATTTTCACGCACCACAACATAATCAATATCCTGCGGGCCTTTATCTTTAAGAGGAGTTTCTACATTGGGATACAACTTCACAGGACGTAAATTAATATACTGATCCAGTTCAAAACGAAGTGTAAGCAATATTCCTTTTTCTAAAATACCTGGCTTAACATCAGGATGGCCGATAGCTCCTAAAAAAATTGCATCATATTTTTTGAGTTCATTGATGGCACCAGGAGGCAACGTTTCCCCAGTTCGCAAATATCTTTCGCCACCAAAATCATAATTGGTAAAATTAAGTGTAATGTTTTCTACCTGAGCAACAGCTTTTAATACTTTCACGCCTTCAGCAACAACTTCAGGGCCAGTACCATCGCCCGGTAACACAGCAATATTGTAGCTTTTTTTCATAATGCATTCTCCATTAGTTAATATATTATATTCTATGATATTTAAACAAGAAAACGTTTTAATATTATTTTTAATCAATACTTACAATTAGAAAATAATAGCGCAAGTTTTTCTATAATTCATATCAAATATTTATTACTATAATTTTTATTTTATACGAAAGTTATTAATACTTATTCGATAGTATGTTAATAAAACAATTTTGATGATAGTAATTTGAATACCATTAAAAAAGTTTATCAAAAATTAACAACTCAATCGATGAACAGAAAAATACCGTATTAGAGATTGTTAAAGCAATTGATTACCTGAATAAAATAATGTATGACGTATTAGAGCATAATAAAAATCTTGTTAGTTCTATGAAAACTCTTGAAGAGTTAATAGTAAAACTTTCCGAGATGTCTAAGTACTATGTTACGATATCAAAGACCAATACTATGAGCTATCGCCTCATGTAATCCATATATAGATGCAACATCATATAAAACGTGTGCAATCATAATTGGCAAAAGCGAATGCGTTTTTATGTACAGGTATGCCCACAGCGCTCCCCATAAACCAGCTTCAATCCAGGTACCAGGACCCATTGACCAGTGAATGGCAACAAACAAAAGCGTTGATGCCATAACAAGGAAAAATGTATTTGATGTAAGGTTTTTGAGCTGATGTATGGCAATGCCACGATAAATGATTTCCTCATAGATGCCAGCAGTTATTGAAAGATACAGCACATATAAAAACACATACACACCATGCCATTGGGGAAGCGGAAAATACCAGAATGATTCAACCGTAATGCCGTAATATTTTTTTGCAAACATGAATGCAATGGTAATACCAGTGTAGGCAACAAACA
The DNA here is from genome assembly GCA_029907515.1 of Spirochaetota bacterium. Taxonomy (GTDB): domain Bacteria; phylum Spirochaetota; class UBA4802; order UBA4802; family UB4802; genus UBA4802. Next base: position 10,441 of record JARYLT010000081.1, read on the forward strand.
CACAGGCAAAAAGAACAACACCCCATAACCATTGCCTGACCTGCGTAAGATTAATACCTAAGCTGTTCCATGAAAACCACCCAGCCTCATAGGCCACATATAATAGTGTAGTCTGCCAGCCAATATACACCAGCACATCAAGTACTATAGTAAGCATTGTTGCATCTTTTGGCACAAGCGGCAGATACAGGTCATTGAGCAAAAGAGGGGATGCCAGCACAAGAAGGCGAATAATAACAGTTGTTATTTTCATGATTGGATTCCTTAACAATTATGTGTTATAATAAAATTCAACAGGCTGCAATTCGGGAGTGTTCATCTTTTTCTGTGTAACAAAAAATGTGCGAATATGCAAGCACAAATCACATTTATTTAAATAACTACTGGCAGCAACAAAACCTTCCTGCTGCGCTAATCTATATAATCCAGCAACACCTTCAGAGTACAGCGTTGTTATAAAAGGATATGTAATGCTGTCAATTTCTTTACCAATGTCATCCGCCTGTATTGCAAGCCCACTGCAAAGACCAGGAATATAATTGCCATACACATCAAAATGGAAATGACTGGTATTTGTAATCTCACGACATGGCGGGCTTGCAAGTATTTCTTCAAGCGGTTTTGTGCGATAGTAACCTTTGAAAAGTTTTAATGCCCTGCCACCATAGTGTATCCAGTACCTGCCAGGGATTGACGCAACATATCCTTTACCAAAATACGATTCATATTCTTCCAGAGAATGAGTACAGGAACTATCGAACACCGATAAATCCTTATAAAAATCCATTACCCACGGAAAAACATGTATCCCGCTATCATTACAGGTGGCAATAAGTTCCTTTGTTTTTGAAAACGGTACAAACTCGTTGTGAAATGGGCTTATAGATATAAGCAAGGTATGGACGCCATGTTCTGTAAGATTGCGTAATATATGCTTTTTATTGTTGTTATACCACGATGCGTTGGTTTCAATGTATTCAATATCTATGCCATGGCTTGTTATGATATCAATAGCTTCTAAAAGCTTTTCAATCTGTAAAAACGGTTCACCTCCACCTACGTGAACACTGGTGCAACCGTTTTTCAGCAAAACAGCACACACTGTATTGATCGTATCAGCGTGTATGTACGTCCTATCACGCTGTGGGGAACAGCCATACAGGCAATGCCTGCAACGCGAAGAACATGAGTAGTTGGTAATGATGCCGCCAGACACAAGATACGGAATTGATAACGACATGTTAACCTCGCGGCTTAACCTTCCATGTAAATGCTAACAGTACAATTGAGAGCACTGTGCATGCAACAATAGTATACAGCACAATATTCCATCGGCTGACTATATCAAGAGTTGCACTGAAGTGGTCAAGGATGACGCCAAAGCCCTTTGCCTGTGCTGTTCGTCCCAGATAGCCAAACATACCAATAAAACCTGCCGCTGTGCCTACTGCTTTTTTATTGGTAAGATCAAGCCCCATAACACCAAGCATCATAACTGGCGGATACACAAAAAATCCAATAACCGAAAACATTGCATAGTAAAACCACATGCTGGTATGTGGGTACACCACGATTGCATAAAATGCAAGCACCACAGGAATCATGCACAGTAAACTTACCATACCTCGGCGCCCCTGAAGTTTGTCCGAAATCCAGCCAAAGAGTATGGTTGATGGGATGCCAGCAAACTCCAGTATCATGACGCTGAACCCGCCAGAAGTTATGTTTGCACCTTTGACCTCGCGCAAAAACATTGGACCCCAGTCAAGCATGCTGTAGCGGGCTATGTAGACAAAAAAGTTTGCAAAGGCAACCACCCATAAAAGTTTGTTTTTAAGTATATAATCCACAAACAGCACTTTAGTTGAAAGTTCAACTTCGCAATGAAGAGGTGCTGCTGGTGGAAAATCATTGCGGTATTCTTCAATGGGAGGCAATCCCACAGATTGTGGTGTATCGCGCAGCCGCCAAAGCAAGTATACGGCACATATAAGGGCGATAGTTCCTGGAATAAAAAAAGCATTTTGCAGGCCAAAATGGCTTGCAGCATATGCTGCCAGTACTCCTGCAATGCCACCACCAACATTGTGTGCGATATTCCATATTGAGAATATGGTACCACGTTCACTGACACTGAACCAGTGGCCAATGGATCTTCCGCACGGTGGCCAGCCAGCACCCTGAATAAATCCATTTAATGCCCACAGCCAGAAATGTATGGTATAATTGTGGCAGGCACCAAATGCAAAATTTAACAGCGCGGTAAGCACCAGGCCAAACGGCATGAAGGTGCGCACGTTGCTTCGGTCAGAAACTGATCCAAGCAAAAATTTACCCAGCCCGTAGGCAAACGCGCTCACTGCCAGAATACTTCCAATCTGTGAATGATCATAGCCAAAAACTGCCTGCATGTCCTTTGCAACAGTAGATAAGTTGTTTCGGACAATGTAAAATGTAGCATATCCAATAAATGTTGCTTCCAGGATATTCCAGCGCAATTTTGGATATAGCTTGTTAACCTTTTCAGCAGGAAGAAGCGGTTTGGGAGGTGGTGGTGTAAACAGCGAACGTAGTTTCATAGTGAGTTCCTTGTAATGTAACATTTGTTATGTTTGAATGGATGATATATGTGCATATCAGTAATTGTAAATATATTTTTACCATTAAGATCTGATTTTTCATCACTGATTATTATGATCAAAAATATATTAATAAAATGTAAAATACCGTAAACTTCGTTAATCATAAAATTTTTTCAAGGAATAATTCATAAACATATATAAAAAATTATTATTGATATTTAGCACATGGTAATTGTATCTATTCACTAATAGAATATATTACAATATTAATGAGATAATACCGGCCATACAATGAAGATTACGAAAAAACGCAGAGATGGGTTAAAACGACAATCCGAAATCATGCTCATTGCATTGGAGTTATTTTCAAAAAAAGGATATCATGATACAAAACTTGAAGATATCTTAAAAAAGGCCAAAATAGCCAGAGGGACTTTTTATCTCCATTTTAATGGCAAAGATGATTTATTACATATGATTGTTGATTATCACCTTGAGGAAATGTACAGAGTTATAAGCGTGCTTGATATCTCAATGGATAAACCAATTGAAGAAATAAGTTCATTATATATAACTATCGCACAAAAACTTATTAATGATAAAAGATTCAAAATGTTTGTCCGCATTATGCTAAAAGAAGCCATTGGGCTTGATAAAACACTATTACAGAAACTCAATAATTTCTATAACAAAATAATTACAATGTCAGCAGAATATATCGCTAAAGCTCAGCAAAAAGGAAGAATATTAAGCTCTATTGACCCTCTTTTTACATCAATGTGCATAATTGGATCCATCAAAGAACTGGTATTTCAGTGGGCGGTGAATGATGATTCATTGGATATTGAAAAAGGAATTTTAACTGCGGTTACTGTATATTTCCGTGGTATGATTAACAGTTGATATTTATTACTTGACTAAAAAGTGATATTTAGAATTGTATGAAAAAAGTGTACATATTGTTATATATTCAACATCTTAACAGGGAAAATGTAAACAGGATATGAAACTATCTGAAATCAAGGATTTGCTAAATGCAGATGTGATAGTGGGCGAAGAAATGCTGAATAGTGTTGAAGTTGACACAGCATTTGCATCTGACCTTTTAAGCGACGTACTTGCGTATGCAAAAGAAAGGGCATTATTTATCACTGGGCTTACCAACCCACAGGTAATCAGGACCGTTGAAGTTCTTGACCTTATTGGTGTGGTATTTGTACGAGGCAAGGTGCCTCAAATGGACACAGTAGAACTTGCAAAGCGTAAAAATATTCCATTACTAAGGACCAAATGCATAATGTTTGAGACCTGCGGAAGGTTGTACGGTGCAGGGATAAAAGCATCTATTGAAAAAGTTGATTAAACTGATATATGCAATACACGCAATGTGCTAATCATATATTTTCATACACCTTACGAGGTGGCGATTTTGATAATGCGGGGAGGATATCCACATCATTAAAACGCGAATTGCGTACACGGGAATATCCACCTCACATCATTCAACGTGTTGCCATCGTTTTGTATGAAGCTGAAATAAATGTGGTATCATACACCAAAGTTGGTTACTTTTTTGCCTATTGCAGACCAAATTCAGTGCATCTGGTAATAAAGGATAAAGGCAAAGGTATTGAAAATATTAAATTAGCAGTGCAGGAGGGTTTTTCGACAGCTACCGATGAGATACGAAGGCTTGGATTTGGCGCTGGCATGGGCCTATCCAATATTAAGCGTAATGCCAATGTCATGCGAATTTGTTCAAAGCCTGGTGAGGGTACAAAAATTAGTATAGATATAACATCAAGCAATCATTATGGAGATTTAATTATGGACATCACGGTAAACGAAATTCAACAAAAAACAAATTTTGAACTGTTGACCTCAAAAGCCGATTGTTCAAAACTAATTACAGGTGGCTATGTTGGTGATATGCTATCTGATGTTAATGCTAATGGAAAGAAAGGAAATATCTGGATTACAATTTTAACACATCCCAATGCGGTAGCAGTTGCTTCCCTCAAGGATTTCAGCGCAATTGTTGTTGCTGGTGGCATAAAACCGCGGGAAGAGTTTATCAAACGTGCTGAGGAAGAGGATATTCCAGTGTTGTATACTGATTTATCTGCTTATGAGGTTGTGGTTCTTTTGTCCTCATTAGGCGTTACAGCCAATCATTAATGTAATTATTTTATTTTTGGCGATAGTTCCTATACATTATACGTTGCCTATTAAATGCTTAATTGCAAAACCAGCAGCAGCCAGCCCCATTATTCCTGGCATATATGACAAACTACCAGGAAGACTCATATTAACCGAATCACTCCTATTGCTTTGTCGTTCTTCATGAAAATAAACACAGGGAACTCCTTTATAGATTTCTCTTTCTTTAAGCCGTTTTCGTATAACACGTGCTAATGGGCAATACTGGCTTTTACTGATATCGCTTATCCGTAAACTTAAAGGATCAAACGCTCTTGCAGCACCCATGCAGCTTATAAATGGAATGGTATGGGTGTGCAGATATTCAATTAAAGCCACTTTTGCAGCAACATCATCAATGGCATCAATGACAAAATCAACATGACTTTGGAATAGCGTTTCCACATTATCAGGGGTTATTTGTATATGGTGTTTGTGAATAATGATATCAGGATTAATATCTTGTGCTCTATGACAGGCAACATCCACTTTTGGCATTCCTACTGTGCTGTCTGAAGCTAAAATTTGTCTGTTACAATTGGATATATCAACTATGTCAAAATCGATAACATGAACTGTTCCTATACCAGCACGTACAATTGCTTCAAATGCATATCCTCCAACCCCACCAAGCCCTGCAATATACACAGTTGATGTTAAAAGTTTTTTTAGTTTATCATGACCAATAAGCAGTGAAGTGCGTGAAAAACGTTCAAAATATTTATTATTGCTATCCATTCTCTTTTTACTCAAGCCATCATATAGTTGTATTACGTCAATTATAGCATATCCCTGTAATTGCAATTATATTTCTTTTTAGTTTTTTTAAGTACAATATAATGATACCCAGCAAATTTAACACAGAAAATCAATACAAAAGCTTTCTACCAATTGAAAGCATACTTTGCCCATAGCTTATACAGCTACACAACATACTAAAAGAAATGATTGAAAAAAATAATAAAGAATTAGCCTCTTTCAAGCTTGTGCCAGTATCTCAGGTGGTGGTCCCCAGTAGAATTTTAGGCAATGGATGCCGTTTTCACGGTAAAAATCAAAGGTATATGACCTGTT
>JARYLT010000082.1 GCA_029907515.1 Spirochaetota bacterium
CCGTCAGCATTTTCTTCCTGGTCTATGCGTATTAATAATTCAAAACCTTTAGCCTGTAGTTGACCGCTGCTTTTACCTCCTGTATAAGGTTATTTGAACTATCATAAACAGGGTCATCCTGATACAGGTTCTTGAATTGATTATAAAAACCTTCTGCCTTTATTGTTATAAGCGATAGTTTCTGTTCAATACTGATTGCATTATGATATGCACTTTGAGGCTTGTATTCATCACCCGCACCTGCTAAATTGGGCTGAAAGTTAAATAGATTGGAATTTGTCTGGATAAAACCTGAATATTTCCCTGTTGCATACGATACAGTGGTTTGTGAAGGAAATTCAAAGCTTGCCATAAGACGAGGATCCACTGTTTGCTGTTTTGTGCGTGTCAGATAGTCAGTACGTATTCCGGGTAGAAGTGTGAGTCCCCCAAATATAAATTTTTGCTCTGCATAAGCTCCCAGTACATGATTGTTGAATTTTTGACCTAAAGGGACCCTGGTGGCTAAATCGGGATCACCAAAGTCAGGAATATTATACAGTGGTGCATTAAGAACCAGCGTATATCCATCATTTGTAAAATGATACAATGTGTATTCTAATGCACCGCGAAACTGGGCATGATCTTTCCACCATTCCAAATTAATTTTTTCTTTTGCACCATAAATATATGGTTTAGAGGTTATGTGCAGATCTTTTATCCAGTCAGCAGCATCAACAGATGGGATATTAAGGTAATTGTAACTGTTTGTGAGAGATCCAAACATAACAATTGTGTTTTCAAAGCGGCTTACAGGCTGCCACCGGTAATATACACCAAGCGCATGTGATCCCAAATTATTTTTAAATTCAAATGATGCAAGCAGTGGGTCCACTTCTTCTGGAGGGGTTGATTCATTAATGAATTTTATATAATCGTATGCTCCAAAAAACAGAAAGGTAATGGATTGAGTTTTTGTAAAATAATATTTCCCTTTGAATTGATAATCCCAGTATTCAGGTACTGATTCAATTTCATCGCCGGTAAGCAATTTGTATATTGCAGGTACAAATAATGATAGATATGCATAACGTCCAGATACTATCCAGTAGCCTCTGGTTTCTTCCTGGTTAGTTGCTTCATTGTATTCTGTTACTGGTGATTTGAGTAGTAGGTTTGATGATATTAATCCAACATCAGCAGAACCGCCAAACTCTTTGACTGTGTCAATAGTATTAATTGATATGACAGCACCAATGGCATTGGCATACGGAGATGGAAAACTTGAAGAATACAGGTCAATTTCACTCATCAGGTCATTATTGATGATAGAATGAATGGCTCCAAAATGTTGTGGATTATAAACGGGTATATCATCAATGAAATAACCATTAAAGCTGGGATCAGCACCACGGATAACAAGAGGTCCAAAAAAACCGCTGGTGCGTATAACGCCTGGCAATGATGTTAATGCATTTAAAGAATCGCCAAATGATGCAGGTACTGCTTTTAAATCCTGTGCGGTTAATGTATAACGCGATACTTTTTGTATATCACGCTCACCGGTAATAGTTAAGGCAGCACCTTTGATTGCTATTGGTTGTAGCACAATATCTTTTTGCATTATGCCATTAATTAAAACAGTAACCGTCACGGGTTTAAATCCCGATGATGAGATTATAAGCGTATATGTGCCTGGTTTTTCAAACAGTATGCTGTATGAGCCATCTGCTTTTGTATAAAACTTCTGTTTAATTTCAGGTATGGCTATAGTTGCAAAATCAACTGGTTTTTTAGTGGCCTGTGAATAGACTGTTCCCTGTACGGCATATTGATTTTATCCCAGCGCAATGGTGCTTACAATAGTAACTATCGCCCATATTAGTATTATTTTCTTACTTATACTCATACCTTATTCCAATTTAAATTGCATTGGTAATTCCATTTTTATTGCTACACGCTGACCGTTAATAACGGGTGGTGTAAACCTTGCCTGGGTAAGTATTGAATATGCTGCTTTTGAAAATTCTTTGCTCAGTACAGTGTATTGCTCTGGTGGAAGATCTTTTGATAGACGTATTGATAGTATTTGAACAGTGGAAACTTTGCCATCTGGAGCAATGACAATTTCAACGTTTACATTTGCTTCAACATTTTTTTCACGAGCTGACTGGGGATAAATTTTCTTTAAAGCTCCAATAGGCCTGGGAGGAACCATGTTGGGATAAAATGAAATATCAAAGACTTCTGATTCATTTGAAAGACCAACGGCTCTATCGGTTGATGATGGAGTAGCTTCTCCTGTTGTGGTTGATATTTCTTTTGTGGCTATACGTTTTGATTGTGTGGTAACGGTTTCAATATTGATAAACTCCAGGCTGTCAGCTACTTCAGGCATGTCAGCAACATAGATTGGTGCGGTGAAGAAAAGTGTGAATGCTGCAATCCATGATGAAATAATAAATGAAAATATATAGGGGTGTTGCTGTTGAAATTGGGATACATGCTGCAGTAGTACATCCAATGTTTGACGAAAAGGCATTATTGTTCTTCCCGTGGTTGAGATATAAATACAACATTGAGAAAGTCGTATTGCCGCAATATATTAATAACATTAGCTACAACTGAATATGGTAAATCTTTATCCGCTGTTATTGAAACTATCCTGTCCTTTTCATTCTGGCGTATTGCTAACTGGTCTTTTATATCGTCAATGGATGAATCTTTGCCATCAAAATATATAGCGCCTTCTTTTGAAATAGAAATATAAATACTGTCCTGTTCTGCACCCTGGGTAACTGCTGTGGGAAGCTCAACAGTAACACCTTTTGGTGGCTCGGTTGAGGTTGTTGCCATAAAAAATACTAAAAGCAGCATGGCCATATCAGCAGCTGATGCTCCCAGAGAAAACGATCGTAGTTTTTTTAAGAAGGGGCTCTGTACCATATTTACCGCTCATTATATTTTAATGATATTCTGGATAAGCCACTTTCACGAATGGCACTGAGCGTATCAACAAGTCTTTCGTATTTGATATTGGGTTTCATATAAATTATTGATACAGCTTCTTTTGTTTGCGATTTGCGTACTGCTAAATATTGTAATAATGCTTTTCTGTCTAAGGCCTTCCCATCGGCAATAAATCCATTATCCTGAGGATAAATTTCAATAACCTGCGATGGCTCAACTTTAACTGTCCCAGCACTTAGCGAGGGGAGGCTCAAAAAAACTCCCTGGCGTATAATAAATGAAGCGGTGACAATAAAAAATATTAAAAGGTTAAACGATAAATCTGCAATTGGCGTTGTGTCAAACTCAATGAGCCGTGATTGCTTTTGCTGTGGTTTGTTTTTATGCGAAAACCAGTACATTATACACCTTCCAGTGATGTAGTACTTTCAATCTGTGAGTATCGTGGTAATTGTTTTGTTTTGTGGATAATAAGTTCAGATGCTTTTGCATACACATTTTGTAATATATGAACATAGAAATGGTAAAATGCTAATGTGGGGACAGCTATGGATAATCCACCTGCAGTTGTAATAAGAGCAATCTGTATACCAACGGCTACTACTTTTGCATTAACGGTTGTTGCTGCTGCAATTGAGGCAAAAGCTGCAATCATCCCCTGGACGGTACCAAAAAATCCAATGATTGGTGCTAAATTACCCACAGCATTAAGCAAAACCAGCCCTTTTTCCAGCTGATTATAATAAACCTGCATATTTTTTTCAAGGTCATCTATTGCTTCCTCACGGAACTTGTATATGTTCTGGTTAAGTAATTCATTCAACTTATTTTCAATATGTGCTGTATCCCATATTTTAATTTTGAAATAAAATAAAGAACGTTCAATAATAATGGTTATCCCTACAATACCTAAAAACAGTATAGGCCACATTAAAATGCCACCCTGCTTAAAGGTAGCCCATAAATTGGATGAATTGGGCGATAGTTCCTGGGCAAATAATGGTTGACTTAGAAAAAGAATAATGAATGTTACTATTTTATTCATAGATGACCTCATCTAAAAAAAAATTCTTGAAGCTGGATGGATGTTATTGAACATATTCCAAATTTAAAGTTATGTCAATCGATTTATTGAGTAATATTGAGTAAAACGTTTTCAATTAATTTTCAGAGGTAACATTACATGAACATTCTTATAACTGGTACTGCAGGGTTTATTGGTTTTTATACTGCATTGCGATTTTTACAGGAAGGGCATAGTGTTATCGGTATTGATAACATGAACAGTTATTATGATGTATCGCTTAAAGAAGCGCGTAATAACATTTTGAAGCAACATGATAATTATATCTTTTATCATGTAGATATAGCCAGTTACCATGAACTATCGAACATATTTAAAAAACATTCATGCGACTATGTGGTACATTTAGCTGCGCAGGCAGGTGTGCGCTATAGCCTGGACCATCCGTTTGACTATGTTCACAGCAATATTGTTGGATTTATGAATATACTTGAATGCTGCAGGCATAATCCTGTTAAACATTTAGTCTATGCTTCTTCTAGCTCAGTGTATGGCTTAAATTCCTGTGTGCCATTTTCTGTGCATGACAATGTTGACCATCCTGTTTCACTGTATGCTGCAACTAAAAAGTCAAATGAACTTTTTGCTCATTGCTACTCACATTTATATTCAATCCCTTCAAGCGGGTTGCGTTTTTTTACTGTATATGGTCCATGGGGCAGGCCTGATATGGCTTATTTCAAATTTACAAAAGCAATTTTAGAGAATAAACCTATTGATGTGTACAACTTTGGAGATATGGAGCGCGATTTTACCTATATTGATGATATAGTGGAAGGTGTATACCGAATAACCTTTAAAGTGCCACAAGGTCAACCTGAATTTGATACCATGCATCCTGATCCAGCTTCAAGTAGCGCACCTTTCAGGATTTACAATATTGGCAATAATAAACCAGTGCAGTTAATGTATTTTATTGAGGTTCTTGAAAAGGAAACAGGCAAAAAAGCTAACATAAACTTTTTGCCCATGCAGATAGGTGATGTGCTTGCTACATTTGCGGATATTGATGAACTTACTGATGCGGTGGGTTATAGACCAGTAACTTCAATAGAAGAAGGTTTGCATAAATTTGTTCAATGGTACAAAGAGTATTACAAGGTTTAATTATTACTAAGAATGTTTGTGCCACTTCAATTGCAGGAAGTGTATTACCATTTAATTGTCTTTCAATGATTGCAGGAGTGTTTCAATAGTAGTTTTATATGCACCCTCTGTATCATATTGCATGGATTTCTGCAAATAGGTTTTTGCCATTACTGTATCATTAATCTGGATGTAACAGACAGATGCATTTATCAATGCTGCTGCCTTGATATACGTGTACTGATCCATTGTATATCGCTCGGTGGCTAAAAAGTACAATACTGCTTTTTTATATTCACCCAAATTATAAAAATTTTTTCCAATGTAATAATTAGCAATGCCCTGAATAACCTGATTATCAGTATTCTGGTTTATACATTCCTGAAATGAGTCAATTGACAAATCATATAGCTTGTCTTTATAGGCAATATAGCTGGCATAAAGCAGATTTTTATTTGATATTGTTATATTTTGAATCAATGTATTCCAGAATTCCCTGTTTTCTTCTATTATTGTAGTGGTAAGTTGTGCCCATGCTGATTGTAATAGAAGAAATAAAATTATATAATATTTTAAAAATTTTTTAATCATGATATATTTCCCTGATGTCTGCCAATCTTATTGGGAAAGTTTACAAAAGATATATAACTTTTGCAAGTAAATTATTTTTTAAAGCATAATACAATAGAAACATATCTACTTACTTATATAAGCATAGTGATACTTATTAGATGTTGAATACTATTTTTGAATACTATTGATGCAAATTTAAATTTCTACAACTTTTGCATTGGCAGCATTCTTTTTAATTGATTCAATCCCTCTCATACATCCGCTTCTGTTGCTATAGCCTTCACCCTGGCCAATTGTTTCCCCATTTGCAGCTTTAAGTCTGAAACGGTATTCACCTTTTTTGTCCTGATAAATTTCAAACGACGAATCTTTTTTAGAATTTTTCTTTACTGATTCAATACCATCAAGACAGGAACTTTTTGAATTATATCCTTCACCTGTCAGTATAACCTGACCATTACCAGCTTTAAGACGGAATCGGAACTTTCCACCTTTATCTTTGTAAACTTCAAATTTTCCGGCCATTTAGTAGCCTCCTTATATTTAAATTGTTTTTTTAATGAATAGTAGTATAAAGATGTTTTAAATATAATGCAAGATTAAAATATATATTTTTAAAATTAATATTTTTATACGTTTATGAATGATGTGAGTTGAGAAAAGGAATAGACAAAGTAGTAATGTATTTTGATTTGTTTGTATAGTTCATTAAACAAAACAATAAGAATCATTAACCAAGAATGTTGTTAAATGAATAATATACTCATGCGCCAATGAGTGGTTCCCTTTTGATAAGTATATGTTTGATATTGGCCTTACCCACAGAGAAATAAATGTGCTGTGATTCTAAAAGTTTAAAATTGTTCCACTGGGATACGATGGTTTCTGGATGTTGCTGCTCGTTAGGTTGTTGCTTGGGTTGTTTTATTGTATCCATGTTGTATTTCCTTACTTTCAGGTTAATGGAATAGTATGTTTATAGCACAATTTTGTCTACTCAAAAAAAATATAAAATTTTAAGCTAAAAATCTTTTTGTTTTTTTGTATTGACTTTTTAAAAAAGCTTTTTAGTTTGACAACCGCATATATATAGTCAAAAATATGTCTATGCAATGTTAAACGGCAAACGTTCTTTTAATGTTGTTTGCAACAATGTATATTCATCATAGGTTTAAATAAAAAATTTATAAAGGGCATCATGTTGAGCACTCTTAACAAAAAATTATTACGTATAGCGATAGCTCCAGTAATTGTATTCCTGTGTGTTATAACAGGATATTCCTATAAATTTGACTTTGTGACAGTCAATGATATTGTCAAGCAGATAAAGAAGACTTTCTCTGATGTTGAAAGCTACCAGGCAAATTTTGTTATGGTTTCGGATAAAATGGGAAAGCGGCAGAGTCAGAGCGGTACTATATGGTATATGTCACCACATTACCTGAGGATAGATTTTGATGTGCCATATGGTCAGAAAATTGTTTCAGATGGCAAGCAGGTGTGGATTTATATTCCTTCAATAAATGTGGTTGCTGAGCAGGATTTAAACAGTTCAATGTTTGCAATTGGTACTGGTTCAGGTTTAAACAGGCTTTTTTCAAAATATCATTATAAATTTGATGGCAAGGAACAACCACGTGTAGAAAGTAACAATAAATATTATGTGTTATTCTTAAAGCAAAAGGAAACACGAAGTGGCTTCAGAACTATGAAGCTGTGGGTTAACGAACAGTATTTTATAACAAAAGCTGCTGGTGAAACAGCAAATGGAAAAAACATTACGATTGAAATCAAAAATATAAATACTAAAGTAGATTTTAAAAAAGGTTTTTTTAAATTTGATCCTCCTTCAAACGCCAGAATAATTAAAAATCCAATGTTGGCAGAGGAATAATATATGGTTGCAGGAATTGGTGAAACATTACGCAATGCACGTGAAGCTAAACGTTTAACCTTAAAAGATGTATCCAAAGATACAAATATTGTTGTTAAGTATCTGGAAGCACTTGAAAATGAAGATTTTGACAAATTCCCAAGCGAAACATACCTTCTGGGTTTTTTACGTTCATATGCTGAATACCTTCGTGTTGATGCTGATGAGTTGATTCAGGCATATAAAGGATATAAGATTGGCGAAAGTTCAACACCACTTGAAGAGTTAACCAGGCCCACTGGTTTATCAATAGTTGCTCAGTTACGGATGTATGCGCAGCAGTATCGTAATATTTTATATTTTGCAGGTATTGGTATTGCTGTCCTTATTGTAATATCGCTGTTTATAAGCCTTATTACTTCGGATGTGCACGTGGGCAGCGATGATTCAATTAAAGCAATCCAGGAAGAATATTACCGTACTCAGGGCAAAAAGATTGCCATTAAAAATATTTGGCCGTTACAGCTCACCAATGATAGTGGCATAGTGTTGTTATATAATGAAGAAGCATGCCAGTTTCTGGTAGACAATAAAGAAATATTATTTCTATTAAGTGATATTAAAGATAATTCAGTGATAGTAGAGTTTTTGCCTGATTCAAAAAAATATGTTCTGGAAATGGAAAAGCCTGTTATATGTAGCCCAATGGAATCCTCCAGGAATATTGTGTTGACGTTAAAAGGATTAACTGAAAACAGGGCAAAAATCAGAGTGCAATTGGCTGCTGTTGAGCAGGAAAAGCCTGATGAAGCTGTCACTGTGACTACCACAGTTACACCACCAGCTGAAGTTGTAACGCATGATCAGAAAAATTTAAAAATAGTATTTGAAGCTGAGTTTGTGCAGAAAACATATTTTGAACTGTATTTAGATGGCAATGAGCGCGTCAGGGGAATGATGCCATCTGGTACAAAAGAACGGTGGGAAGCATCTGAATTTATTCAGGTTAAGATAGGTAATGCTGGTGGTGTTAAGGTAAAAATTAATGGCACTGACTATATGTTTGGCCTGCCAGGTCAGGTTGCCAATAAAGTAATTACCTGGCGTAAAGACCCACAGGATCCCAACAAATATAAGCTTGAAGTAAAAGACTGGTGATGTGTTTTCACCTGATGACATTTCATACTATATTATTTCATTAGGGTGCCCAAAAAATGAGGTGGATTCCGAGCGCTTAAATGCGGATATGCATAGCGCTGGTTTTGTTGAGGCACATGAGATTGATACTGCAGATATAATTTTTATCAATACCTGTGGATTTATTGAAGCAGCAAAGAAGGAATCAATTGAAACTATTCTTGATGCATTAGATTATACATCACAGCAAACAAAGACCTTTAAAAAAAGATTGGTTGTATTAGGCTGTCTCACCCAGCGGTATAAACAGGAAATAATACAGGAAATACCTGAAATAGATCTGGTATGGGGCTTGTACGATAGTTCCTTATTACAAGAAATTGCCCGCTTATTCAATATTGCACTGAATGCAGGAACTATCGCACAAAAAAGAAAACCGCTTACTATTAATCTTCCCTATGCGTATATAAAAATAGCAGAAGGATGTTCCAATTTTTGTAGCTACTGTGCCATTCCCCTGATACGGGGCAGGTTTAATGCATTCCCACCATCGTTGATTGTGGCGGATGCACGTGAAGCGCTGAATCGTGGTGTTAAAGAATTAATTATAGTGGCGCAGGATACTGCAGTATATCAGTATGATGATAAAAGAATCTGGGATATACTGGCTATGATAAGTAACCTTGAAGGTGATTTCTGGATCAGGCTTATGTATTGCCATCCTGATCATATTGACGACAGGCTTATAGAAACACTGGCAACACTGCCAAAGGTTGTGCATTACATTGATATTCCTTTTCAACATGCAAGTAAAAAAGTTTTACAATCAATGAACAGGAAAGGCGATGCAGATAGTTATTTGCAACTTGTCAAGAAATTGAGAAAAGCAATTCCTGATATAGCTATACGTTCAACATTCATGGTGGGATTTCCTGATGAAGATGAACATGATTTCAAACTATTAATGGACTTTGTCAACGAAGCTCAGCTAGATAGAGTTGGTGTGTTTACATATTCACCTGAGGAAGGGACTCAAGCATTTGCTAAAGGGGATACAGTGAAAAAAGCAACAAAGAAAAAACGCTACAATATGCTTATGAAGTTACAGCAGGAAATTTCACAGCAAAGGTTGAAAGAAAGTATAGGTACCACTGTGCAGGTGCTTGTGGAAGAAAAAGTAGATGATTATAATTACATTGGAAGAACTCAGTACGATGCTCCTGAGATAGATGGTATTTTTTTCTTGACCGCACACAATGTACGTGTCAATGATATCGTCACAGCAACAATAACCGACACATTGGAATATGACCGTATAGGAGAAATGATTTGAATATACCTAATCTATTAACATTATCACGGATAATACTCATCCCATTATTCCTGTATTTAATCTTTACACCAACTATAGAACACAGAATCTGGGCACTGGTTATTTTTATCATAGCATCGTTTACTGACTTTTTAGATGGATGGACAGCCCGCAAGTTACGTCAGGAAACTGATACAGGAAAATTTTTGGACCCGCTTGCTGATAAGTTTCTGGTTATTTCAGCGCTTATTGCATTCTTATTCCTTGATCCGCTTATACCGTTATGGATGGTTATTGTTATCATTGCGCGTGACCTTTTGATAACATTGATGCGCTATTTATCTATCAAAAAAGGATCAATGTTGCGCACCAGCAGGTTAGGTAAATTTAAAACAGCCTTTCAAATGATTGGGATTATTGTTATAATAATGGTGTTTATTGTCCGTAATTCCATAAAAAATGTACAACTTGAAATAAACCAGTTAAGTGCCCTGAAGCTTGAAACTGTAGTTGAGATTCTTAATTCAAATTTAGTTCATAAATGGCTTATTGTATGCCCCTATCTCATTATGGCTGTGGTAACCTTTTTAACAGCTTTATCAGGACTGCGATATATTATAACCAACTGGCGTTTGTTTATACCACCATACACAAAAAAGGATGCTAAATAAATTTATATGAACTGGAAAGAGTTTTTGTTTACAGGGCTTTATACTGGCTACTTCCCCAAAGGTTCAGGTACTGTTGGCGCGCTGTTAGCTTTGTTGTTGTATGTAATTTTACATCAACTATGTGGCAGATACGGAATGTTAGCCAATGTTGTGCTTGTAGCGTTTATAACCTATCCTGCAATCAAACTGGGTGATGATGCAGAAATTTATTTTGCACAAAAAGACCCGCAGGAAGTGGTTCTTGATGAGATGCTTGGTTTCTGGGTTACCATGTTGTTTCATCCATTTAGCTGGAGTGGAGCAGTATTGGGTTTCTTTTTTTTCAGGCTGTTTGATATTATTAAACCTTACCCAATACGCAAACTGGAGCATTTTCGTGGAGGGCTTGGTATAATGATTGACGATATCATTGCAGGAGTGTATGCTAACATTACTATTGCCATAATAATGCTTATCATGAAAGCTTATGGGATTGTACTTGTGTAATGAATAAAGGGTGTCGAAAAAAGAAATAGGCATATAAAGAATTATGCTTTGAGGTTACTTATGAAGCGTATTTATACTATTATTTTTATTTTTACTATTGTACTTTTAACTTTTTATATTCCATTTGTTCAAAAAACAATGGGCGATAGTTCTCATAAAAAAAATTACTGTATAGAATGCCATATTAAACTCAATGGTAAACCTCGTGCGGTAGTTCTGGAATGGGAAAACAGCATACATGCAAAAAATAATCTTGAATGCCATATATGCCATGGTGGAAATCCCGATGTAGATGATGCTAAAGCTGCAAAGGATAAAAAATCAAATTTTGTTGGGAAACCAAAAAAGAAAGATATACCTGAGTTTTGTGGAAGAGAAGGTTGCCATGATCAGGCTCTGGCACAGCTAAAGAAAGGCCCTCACTATAATTCAGTGTTAAAAATAGGTAGCCCAAACTGTGTTGATTGCCATGGTGACCACAATATACAGCAGTCAACGTATCACATTATTACCGATAAAACATGTTCAAGCTGTCATAGCGTTGAATATTCACGTGAGCTGGTAAATTCCATTATATCGATTGAGAAAAATATTGAAGATATTGAAAAATCGCTTGATTACATGAATGAAAGAAATGTAGAAAGCAAAGACATGACACAGCGGTATAATGAGCTTAAAAGTTATTTTCATCAGCTAGTGCATATTTTCTCAAAACAGGAAATAGATTTTACCAAAAAGTTAGTTGAAGTTGAAATAGAATATCTTGACAAAGAGCTGCAAAGTAAAATAGCTTCTATAAAGCGTCTTGACCTCATTTATATTTTAACCAGTGCATTCAGTATCGGTGTCATTATTACGTTTACTGTATATATTGCGCTCATCAGACGAAGGCGTGCAAAGATACAAAAGGATTTCCAGTCAAGGTAAAATAAAACTTAGAAAATACAATTATGGCAGATAGTTATTTTGATAGGTTTAAACGCTGGTATCTTTTCAATACCGAAAAAATAAAATATGTTGGCAAAAAAAATGAAAAGCATGCATGCATACTGTGTGCAATACGTGACCATGCAGAAGATGTGGTAAGTCTTGAAATACATCGTACAGATACATTTATTGTTTCGGTAAATTTATACCCTTTTAATCCTGGCCATTGCATGATATTTCCTTTGCAGCATATAGAACATTTGCATGATTTATCTCTTGACAATGTTTTAGCACTGCACAGATTAACTATAAAAACTATAGATATATTAAAAGAAGAATTCAAACCATCAGGGTTTAATGTTGGATACAATTTAGGTTCATGGAGTGGAGCAAGTATTCCCCATATTCACCTGCATGTTGTTCCACGCTTTCCTAATGAGTTGGGATTTCTTGATGTTATATCACATACACGGGTTATGGTAGTTGATCCCCATGACGTGTGTGAAAGATTAAAAAAAAGATTTAATAATAACCAGTAATTTTTCCTTAAAAAATAATTTATGATAATAAGCAATAAACCCACAAAATTTTGACGCTATAAATTTATACTTCATTATATTTATTGCTTTGATGTTTCTTCTGCTTCAAGAAGTAATTCTATATCTTTTTTATTTAATTTTATAGTAAAAGGTTCCCCGCACATGGGGCATGTTCCGCTATTGGCGCCTATGGAAAGTTCACTAATTTTTAAATTTAATTTTGAGCCGCATAGCAAACATGTAAAATCGCCAGCGCGCATCTGATGGGGAAGCATATACACCTCCTTGTTGAAGTGAAATTGTATAAAAAACCACTTGAAATTTATAAAATGGTTGTCAAGTATTTTAAAAAAATATACAATCAATATTAATTCATTTCAGCACTTGACCGTAATACATAAAACGAGGTAATACAATGACAAAGTTAAGAAAAATAACACTAACGTTACTGGTCATAAGCAGCATCATTGCATTGATAATTATTTTTGACGGAGATATCCTGAAAAAGATTTTTGTGTTGAAATCTGTAAGGGTTGTTACACAGAACGAGATTAAGCGTATGGAAGAAGAATTGTCTGAACTAACTTCAAAAAGTGCAACAAATCCTGAAGTAGTTAACAAAATAGGCATACTGTATCAAAATTTAGGTGGAAAGTATAATGAAAAGGGTGCCTGGGACCCTGCAATTGATGCATTACAGAAAGCATTAGGATATGGAAGAAATAACCCTCTTGTACATTATCAGTTAGCAATTGCTTATGCAAACAGGGGAACACAGCTGGAAAATAAGGATGACATTGATAAAGCACAAATCCATTATGAAAAAGCATTACAGATGGATCCCAACTTCATAGAGGCAAAATATGGACTGGCAATTCTTTTGTTTTATGAAAAAGATAACAGGTCAAAAGCTGTCCAACTGATGGAGGAGATAACAAAGCAAAAACCAACCTTTTACCGGGCGCGGTTTGCACTGGGAAGGTTTTATTATGAAAATAAAGATCTTAATAAGTCACTATCAGTGTACCAGGATCTTTATACTGATTTAGAAAAAGTGGATTCACCGCTAGCAAAGGAATATAAACAGGCGTGTAAAGAAAATATTCAACGAATAACTACGGAGTTAGCACGGTAATTATATGAACAAAAAGAAATATGCTGTAGCGTTATCACTGATGAGTTCTGGTCACTGGCATTTCTATTCTAAAAGTGATCCGGAAACAATTTATAATGAATATGTTTTGCCAGAGGAAAGAAAAGTTCAGGAATACTATACAAGCTGGTATTCAATGTCACCGCTTGAAGAAGCAGAAAAAATAATTGAGTTATGTTACAAAATGAATGTAAACATGATTTCATACTGGGATGAGGAATATCCGGCTTTATTAAAAGAAATTTCATATCCTCCAGCGGTTCTATATGTACGGGGTAACCTGCCTAATAAATTATCCCTTGCAATTGTTGGTACCAGAAATGATGATACTCAGTCCGGTTCTATAGCTGAAAAACTGGCAGGTATTTTAGCACAGTATGATATTGCCATCGTAAGTGGGCTTGCCATTGGAATTGATAGAAGAGCGCATATAGGTGCATTAAAAGCAGGTGGATCAACAATAGGGGTCATGGCAAATGGTATTGATATGTTGTATCCGGCAAGCAACCGGGATATTTACACTGATATTATCAATTCAGGCAATGGATGTGTGTTATCCGAATATCCTCCAAAGGTCCGTATCACCAGATGGACATTTGTACGCAGGAATAGAATTATCAGCGGATTATCAAAAGGGGTTATTGTCATTAAAGCCGGTGAAAAAAGTGGAGCACTTATTACTGCCCAGTATGCTCTTGAACATAACAGGGAATTATTTGTTTGTACTGGACATTCTTTTGATGAAGGATACAAAGGGTGCTATAAGCTGTTAAAGGAAGGTGCTCATCCAGTATTTAATGAACAGGATATCCTGGAAATTCTTAGTGTTGATAAATTGTACAGGCAACCAACATTATTTGAAGGTATGGAGTTTAATAAAGTTACTTCAAATACACATTTTGCTGCGTATGAGGATGATGATATTGTCAAAACACTAAAACAAGGTTCAATGGATATTGATTCACTTATACGGGCAGTGGGAAAAAACAGTGGCGAAGTTCTTGAAAAATTAACCACTATGGAATTAGAGGGCGTTATCATTCGTAATGGGAACCTCATATCGTTGAATAAATAAAGGTTTTTATGATAATTAAACGAGTTCTTATAATTATGTTAGCATTACTGTGGCTAATAAGCTTTATTCAGATTTTTTCTGTGCCACCATATATTGGCGATATATTTGAGATATATAAATCGGGCTATTTTAAAGTACTTGAAAGAAATATGTATATAATAACCGATAGTTTTTTACACATTAAAACAATGACAAAACCAGAATATGCCTGGATATACCTGGATGATTTGCAAAAACGTTCAGGTATCAGCATTGCGGTGTATGATGCACAGGGTAATTTAATTAAAGCGCCGGGTATGTCCGAGATAGTTAACAATACTGAGATTATGAATGTATGTAATGATATTAAGCCACAAGCGCAATTTACAGTATCAGGAAGGCTTTACCATGGCATCATACCGGTTTACCGGAAATCAGAATGTAATTTTTGTCATCAGCCTTCGCAAAAACCATTATTGGGTGTAATAACCTATGCAATTCCTTTTGATGGATATATTTACTATACTTCTGAACGAATAATACTTTTTACCATCATTACGTTTGCCATAAGTATTATGCTATTTGTTGTTATCAGATGGAATCCATATAAGGATATTAAGGAACTGTTTGACAAAAAATAATATACATTGAATTCACAGTATCAGTAACTATCGCTTAAAAATTAGAAAGTAAGGAAGTAAGTATGGCTGATCATAAGAAAACCCTTGTGATTGTTGA
This sequence comes from Spirochaetota bacterium, assembly GCA_029907515.1. Taxonomy (GTDB): domain Bacteria; phylum Spirochaetota; class UBA4802; order UBA4802; family UB4802; genus UBA4802. The sequence continues at coordinate 15,583 of JARYLT010000082.1, forward strand.
ATCACCTACAAAAGCAAAAACAATACATAAATATTTAGGAAAAGATTATATCATAGCTTCGTCAATGGGGCATATCATTGATTTGCCCAAATCACGTTTGGCAGTTGATGTGAATAATGATTTCAAACCTGAATATATCCCTATACGTGGTAAGGCAAAGTTAATAAACGACTTAAAAAAGAAAGCAAGTGAAGCAAACAATGTTTTACTTGCAACTGACCCTGATCGTGAAGGTGAAGCCATATCATGGCATCTATCCAATGTTTTGAAAGAAAAAAATCCAGATATAAAGCGTATTGAATTCCATGAGATAACCGAAGATGCAATTAAAGAAGCTGTTGAAAAAGCCCGCGACATTAATATGGATCTGGTCAATGCACAGCAAGCACGTCGTATTTTAGACAGGCTTGTGGGTTACTATTTAAGCCCGATATTATGGAAAAAGGTTAAGAAGGGATTATCCGCAGGAAGAGTTCAGTCTGTTGCGTTACGGGTTATATGTGAACGTGAAAAAGAAATTGAAAATTTTATTCCTCAGGAATACTGGACGCTTGACGCGTTGTTTGAACATCAT
>JARYLT010000083.1 GCA_029907515.1 Spirochaetota bacterium
AACATTCGCCATAACACCATGTATGTGAGCGAAGTTCCCATTGAATATAATTATATCTGGTTTATTAAAACAACACCAAAACGTATGGATCCTACCCGATTGAGCAATGGATTGCCAGGAATACTTACTGAAGATATTGACACAACTTACAACGTAACAAAAAATTTCCATGCTGCGGGCGGTGCTGTATTAAAACCAACAGCTGCAAATGAAGCATTATACAGACAATATTTGCAGTTAGCAGCCGATAAGTTGCTGTACGTTAAAGCATATTACCGTGTCAATGCATATGTCAATATGTACCAGCTTGATTACGTAAATTATTATATAACAGGCCGTGGTAACCACTGCTCCGGTACATGCTGGTATGCCAATTACTTCGCAGGCAAAACCATGAATGTTGCCTATATCCCACCTTCACTGGTAACCCAATGTGCTTACAATCTCTATAATTCAGTAAAAAATATGGTACGTGATGAAGCCGGCGGATTTGGTGCATTCATCATAGACATTGAAGGACTCTTTGGCACTGGTGCTGATGAAAAGATAGCAAATCAGATTGTTAACACGTTTGGCTGGGACAGATCCTGGGATACTTCTTCATACTGGAGAACTTATATAAACCAAAAATCCGCAACAGCTAATGCTCCTGATCACCTGTTGCTGTACACATATACCAATCCTTCTGGATATAATCCTGGTGTACAAACTACCTCCTCTTCATACTATGGACAGGTTGATCCACTGGTTATTACCTCCGGATACTATTACTGGGTGGATTAACTGCATGAACACAACAATCCCGGGTGCCATTTTGCCCGGGATTTTTTTATTGATTAAATTAATTCTTTATTATGATCTATCACAAATTAAAATAGTATAACTATTTCATAATCTTATAACACTATTGTAAAACACAGGATACCATCTATGAAACGCACATACATTATAACCGGAATTATTATTTTTTGTATTGCAGCATTTGTATTAATACTATCTGTTAATAAAAGCAATCAACAGGATGATACTTCTTCAAAAACACAATCACTGCTTAATGTATTTCAATTCATGTCAGAACCTGAACCACAAGAAGAAATACCACCGGTTGACCCTGAAAAGGTTGAAACATATGAGATTGAGCAGGCAAATTTCATTAAAGAGATAATACTGGAAAAAAATCCAGTATGTGCAGGGGAAGATTTTAAAGTTACTGTTATTGCAAAAAATCCTTTTGGCCCTGATGCACATTTAGTGTATCGCATAAGCAACAAGCTGGGTAATCCTGCAATTTTACGGTTTACCAAGGCAGGATTACGCGAATTCTATGTAACGGTACGTGATGAAGGTAAACACATTGATATGCGTAAAGTTCAGATAAATGTTGTTGATTGTGCTGATAAACCAATAGTTACATTGAGTGCACGGTTACATAATCTGGAACCTGAATCAGCAATCTTTGAAGTCACTTCACAGAAAGGGCTAACCGGTAAATGTACCTATGATTGGGATTTTGGCGATGGCACATACGCAACTACGCAAACCGGTTATATTACTCATAGCTATGCCTCACGTGACCAGAAAGGATTGCAATCAAGCTTTATAGCACAGGTCAAGGTAACTGATGCTAACGGAATATCAGCAATTGGCAGAGGAAGCATATCATTCCCCAATGTCCATTATTTATCCAATCTTATGGGAAATCCTGTAATACCAGTTCTTTACAATAAATTTCCCTCCATTGATAATGCATACATCACTGTTGAAATTAATATGAAAAATATTTTTGATGAACCTGTAGCGTTCAATAATGCCGTAATTGAATGCAAGCCATGCAATACTGCACTTTCACCTGATTATAAAAATATTAATCCCGACCAAATTTTAGAATCAACATTCATAGCTCCAAAATCTTCCGTGAAACAATTACTGAAAGTGCCAAAGTCATTATTACCAAAGTCTACATGCAATCTCAATATTACCTTATCAGGACCATATCCAGATAAACGGGAAGTATATGCAAAGATTTTTCTGAATATACCTCCACAGTCAAAATATGATATTGACACAACACGGGATAAAATAATCACCGACGATGAAATGATACAAAAGCTCAATAAAGCAGCCCAAATACTTGGGAAAGATAGGCCTATAACACCACAGGATATACAGAAATTAGAGCGTGAAGGTAAATTATAACATATTTATGCTAACAGTATAAACAGCAATATACCAATTACAATTAAACCTGCTAAAATTCCAATAACCAGGCTTGCTTTTGAAGAAGTGGCTTCTTCATCGGAAACTGCAAGTCTGGTTTTTACTTTTATATCCTGTTCTTCTATTGCTTTGCCATAAAGGCTTTCGGTAATTTTGACAAAAAGAGTATACCCCTTTTTCTTATTATAATTAACTGAATACACTTCAGCTTCAATTGGCGTGTTTTTATGATCAACGATTAAATTAAGTGTTTTTGCAACGTCATGTCCATACGGGGTTGATGTGTCAATTAATACATAAATAAAATCACCTTTTTGCAATTGTGAAACCTTTCTGCCTGAAGTTGGCGATAATACTAAATCAACAGCAACCAGCTTTTTATCAAATTTACTATCGCCCTCATGTATTTCTTCCTTTGTATCAAATTGTGATGGATTATACAGCATATGGAATCTGATAGCATCTGTGCGGTGCAATTCAGCACGCATCTGTATATCTTTGGATTGCTGTAACAAAGATGCAAACAACTGGCTGGCTAAACCCGATGCTTCATGTTCAATTGCATGTATTAAAGCATCAACATCTACTTTCCATAGACTTGACTGAATTTCGTGCTGAACGGGTGTAAACCTGTTTGTTTTTTGTGCTGCCTTAACTATTCTGCTAAATAATTCATATAATGCATCACCACTTTTTACTTCAGATTGTACTACACTGGAATCATCTAACCAGCAAAAGCAATACAACAATTTGCGGGTTGCACAATTGACAAAGCAAAAACAAATTCCTCTAAATTGACTTGAATCAAGGTACAGCATCGCAACACCAATATCCTGTTTGCCTTTTTTTATAGATTCCTCAGCTACTTTCCTGTCATTATCATAATATGGTGCAACAATTTCTACCTGCTGAGACAATGTTAATGAATCAATTTTCTGGGTAATAATTATTTCAGTGTATTGGGCATTTGAAATACTATCAAACTCAGAATACACATCGACGATATCAATATTTAAAGCTGACTTAATGATACGTTGTACTTCATTGACTGCAGTTATTGGGTTATTTTCAATATTGTTAAGCAATACAGTGATATTTTTCTGGTCCACTCTTTGCAGAAGATAATTTTTAATAACTTCAAAATATTCTTTTTGAACAGCATACTGCTGGGTTGCTACATTAATAGATTCAATAAAATCAATAGATGAAATATTAGTACGAGCATTTTTTAAACTATCTCCTGCAATAAAAACCCCGTTTACACCTATAATTCTGTTATTTTCTTTATCAATAACTGTCAAAAGTAAGCCAGATATATTGAGTTTGGCACAGTATATTTTACTTTTTATTGAAATAAGTGTTTTTGCTGACATGATTATTAACCTTATGAAATAATTTAAACACACATTTCAAGCAAAAGCAATTCTTTTTTATTAAAATGATTTTTTCATATTATTATAATAAATATTTTCACTAAAATATTGTTGACGTTTTGTATATTTCAGCATTTATAATGTAGTATCATTATAATAAATAAACAGGGATCAAACACAATGAAAAAAATAATGCCTAAATTAAAAAATAGAATATTGGAATTTAAAAATTTCATCATCCAGCTTATTAATCAGATTTACCGTGGTGAAGAAGCCTTCAACTGGCTAACAACCAAGATAATTAATATAATTAAAGTATTTATTGTAGCATCCAGGAAATTTATGAAAGATGACTGTCTTACTAAATCATCTTCAATTGCCTATACAACAATTGTTTCACTTATTCCAACGCTTGCAGTGGTACTTACCATCTATTCCATTTTTTCAGGTGTGGGCGATAAAAAAGATGAACTGTTCAGGCAAATTACACTCTTTCTTGTTGAACATAATATTAAAATAAATGTTGATCCTTTTTTTCAGACAATAAGCACATTAATTGATAACGCAGCCAAAATAGGCGGCATAGGCGCCGTGGTCTTAGCTTTTTCAGCAACTGCTGTTCTCAGAACCCTGGAAAAATCCCTTAATGATATCTTCAGGGTTACCAGACAGCGCTCTATGTTTTTAAAGGTTATCTATTACTGGGCAGCATTAACACTGGGCCCAATCATGATTATAGCTGCAACAGCCGTAGCAACACAAATCTCAAATACACTGTCAGCTCCCCATCTTCAGGCAATAGCTCATTATAACAATACCCATTACGTAGTGGGCAACAAAGCCACAATACTCTTTAACAATAAAGATGATCTTAATTTTACTGCTATCCCCATTGAAAAAATTGATTTTGATAATCAACATATTTTTTCATATAATCCCAATGATAAGCAGTTTAATGCAGAAGAATTCAGAATAGAGATTATTGAATATAAACGTACTAAATTTTCTGACATTGCCTTTGCTGGCCAGAAAGGATTCATTATTGGTGATAATGGAATTATACTCAAATCATACGATGCTGGCAAAAGTTGGCTTATAGAAAAATGGGGAAATTTTACTTTTAACGATATAGAAATGATTGATGACAATACAGGTTTTATTGCTGCAAACAATGGGTATCTTTTAAAAACTAATGATGGTGGCCGGTCCTGGCAGGTAATGGAGTGGGAAAATGTAACATCAAATTTTAATGCAATAAGTTTTTACAAAGATAAAGGAATTATAGTTGGCGATAGATCATATATATTAACAACTTCTGATAAAGGGAAAACCTGGCAAATACAACAGCTTGCTGAAGGCAAATACAAAAAGAATTTCCTTAATTTCAACGATGTCCAGATAATTGATAATAACACATCAATTATTGTAGCCGATGAAGGATTTTATTTAACCAGTTCAAAAAATTTTACTTCCTGGACCGCTCACAAGTTCAAGGATAACAACCTGTATGCAGTATATTTCATTAATCAAAACACTGGTTTTCTAGCAGGTGAAAAAGCTGATATTTATAAAACTATAGATGGTGGCGAAAAGTGGACAGTTAAAAAACTTAAAGGTGAACGTATCAATGAACTATCACTCAATAATAATCTATTGTGGGCCATTGGGAACAATAGCTTTCTCATGCTATCAAAAGATATGGGTGTAACATGGCAAGGTTTAAAGGGAAGCAGTATTTTAGTGTATCTGTTAAATTTCTTTGCACCATTCTTCTTTATCTGGATTCTCTTTTTAATGTGTTATATGATATTACCAAACACCAAAATACCACTGCGGCCTGCAGCCATAGGAGCATCATTTACCAGTGCTGTGTGGGTTATCTTTATTTTACTGTTCATTGTTTACATTAAAGCATTTGCCAAGAGTACTTTTGCCATCTATGGCGCTCTTGCTGCATTCCCAATATTTTTACTGGTAGTGTATTCATCAGCGGTGATCATTTTATATGGAGCTGAAATTTCATACGTTTTGATGAATCCATTAAGCTATAAATATTTAAACAGGGCATTAAAGGATAAGAAGGATATTCATGTGTATTCAGCTATAGCCCTGTTACATCATATATATAAAAAATTTGAATCAGGAAAAGGCGCAAGCAGCTTTCAGGAATTGCTGCCAATGACGCTGAACGATGTTGACCTGCTTGATATGTTGTTAGACCTTTTTGTCAAAGAAAAATTTATAACACACACTGAAGATTTTGGTATCATTCCGGCAAATGCAAGCAAGAACATCAGCATAGCTAAAATTATTGATACAATTTACAGCATATCACTGGATATCCCAATTACCAAACAGGATAAATTAAAAACGTATTTAGCTGATTTATTCAAGGATATGAAGCAATCACTGGATTCTATTGTCAAAAATAAAACGTTAGCTGATGTTATACATGCAACAGAATGAAGTGTATAGAACTTAGATGAATTATTTCATAATTTGTTCTATTTTATTGATAACAAAATTATCAAATCCTAAATAGACGGTATCGTTAATAATAAAGAGCGGTACGGGAACAGGTTCATCTTTCTTTGAATAACGGTCTGTTGATTTATAATATGGTAACCCATTCTTTGTATAATACGTATAAGCAACACGTTCAAGATAGATAAATGGCTTATCACCTTTTTGCTTTTTAATTTTTTCAAGCATTGACACAAGAATTTGCAAATTTTTTTTATTATTTTGATCCATAACCCCATTTTTATTTAATAATTCATATTTTAGTAGCCTTATCTTTTGCATCCTGTGTTTATTATTCATAAAATATTGGTTGGCCTGCTTACAATGGGGACACACCGCACTTTCAAAAAAATATATCGTTGTTACAGTACTCTCAGCAAAAACTGACTGCAATATAAATAAACATAACGTAAAAACTGATATATGTATGTATATCTTTTTCATATTATAATCTCACTGTATGGGTTTGATAAGTGGATCACCTTTTTTCCACCCTGCAGGGCAAAGTCCTCCCCCACCTTTATAAACTGCAATTGCTGCATCAAGTTTCCTGAGCAATTCACCGGCACTTCTTCCAATTGATGGATCATGAATTTCATAAGCTACTATAATACCATCAGGGTTAACTATAAATGATGCACGCAATGCTTCACCGGTATTTTCATCATACACTCCCAGTGCCTTTGATAATTTGGCAGTACGGTCTGATAGCATTGGAAAAGTTACTTGTTTTAATGATTCACTGGATTCTTTCCAGGCCTTATGTACATATACTGAATCTGTACTGATACTTAAAACTTCAGCATTATCGCTCCTAAAATCTTCATAAAATTGCGATAGTTCCCTCAATTCGGTAGGACAAACAAACGTAAAATCTCCTGGATAAAAAAATAAAATTAACCATTTACCCTTATATGACTGTAATGATACTTTTTTTATTGTTCCTTTATGGTATGCATCCAATGTTAAACTGGGAATGTTTGTGCCAATTAATGTTTGAACAGGCAGTGTGTTTTTCTCCGTTTGTTCTGCGTTAGAACAAGACAACAGTGATATCACTAAACTTAAAAAAAGTATTTTATTAACAGTTTTCATAATCAAATACCTTGAAAAAGAAATGTTTTTTATGAATTTGTTACAGTCTATTGCGAAACTATCCTGAATAAAAATGGAATAACTATCACTTTACCTTTAATTTCATCAGGAACTTTGCCAAAGTTTTTTGACAACCGTATGGCATCAATGCAGGATTCATCAATAGCTTTATTCCCCAACGAATCAACCAGAACAATGTCAAGAACGTTACCTTCACGATCCATGGTAAAATACAATTTAACATCCTGAGTAGGCACTGCCATTATTCTCATTCTTCCCGGTGCCATACTTCCTGTCATTGGATTATATCCATATATTACTGCATTAGCAAGAAGTGGTGGGTGCCAGTTGGCAGCCACTTTATCTTTCATATTTTTGAAGTATTCAAAAGGTTTGAATTTTACTGTATTGAAAGAAAAAAATCCATCACTGGTAAAAAACAGCGCATTTTTGGGTGTTATGCTATATTTGTCGGGTATGCGTGTAAATTCATTATCACCTTCAAATTCAGGAACTCCCCCTGCTTCTTCTTTAAAAAATGTAATGCTGTATTCCGTATTTTCCTGTGCAACCATGATTTTATCTTTAGCAGCTGTGCTGCTTGCAATCCCACCTTTACCTAACTGCCGCACCCCTTTCTGCATCTTAAAATCCAGAGAGTTGTTGAGCCACCTATCGCCTTTTTCTTTTGTTATATAGCCTTTGGCTTTTGACGTCTTATCTGAAAGAAGTGTATTTTTATTTATATCTTTTACATCATCCTGATTGATGTTAACAATGATATCCCTGCCTTTAAACAATGAATCGGCTTGCTGTTTTGCAAAAGCACCATACCGTATCTGTGCAATTAAAAATGAAACAATCACAATAGTATGCATGAAAAACGAAACCAGAAGTACAAGGTCAAATCTTATTTCGGCACGTTCCATCTTCCAATCCCTTTTCTGTATATTTTTGTTTGACTACGCACCTCTTCCAGCAGTTTACGATGTTCAGCAGTAAACTCCACATTGCGACGTGACATCATTGTTTTGCATGTTGCAAAAAATTTATCCTCCGAAGGCAGGTCAACAATCTTACCATCAATATACCAGCTGAATGGCGGTATAAACTTTGGTGTGATTGCACCATTGTGAATGACCATACAACCCGGCCCCATGACAGTACCGGTATTGATTAAGGTCCCAATACTTGTCATAGTGTAATCACCTATAAAACATCCAACCTTAAGCAATCCTGTGTTTATCTTCTCTTCTCCAATAAATAATTTAACGGTTGTATAGTTATTTTTCAAATCACTGTTGGTAGTCATTGCCCCTAAATTTACCCAGCTACCAATATATGCATGACCTATAAATCCTTCATGATATTTATTTGCAAACCCTTGAAAAATACATTCTTCTACTTCACCACCAACCCTGCACCAAGGCCCAATGCTGCAAGCTTCTCTCACTTTTGCCTGTAATAGTATTGTATTATCTGCAATCGCGCATGGTCCTTCAATTCTTGTAAAAGATTTTATTGAGCAACCTTTTCCAATATACACAGGTCCTTTTGTACAATCTATAACTACATACGGTTCTATTGTTACATCATCTTCTACTATTAATTGGGAACTATCGCCTAAAATTGTTACACTATTATTCCCCCCGGGATTTTTTATTAACTTAAAATCCTGTGTTATAATATCCCCATTGTTACCAATCAATTCCCACAACGATGTCAGCACATATCCCTTATAGTTTTCTACTACAGCTTTGTTCTGTAAAAAATTTTGTACATCCTCGGTGGTGGTGAATTGTGGAATGGCAGCTTCATGTAACTTTGCAAGTACAGGAATACCGTTATGCATATAAATGGTATTATCATGTAGGTCCGATAGCTCCGGGTATATAACCCTTGCATTGATAAACAGCAATTCTTCTGAATGGTTCATTTTCACCGGTTCATTAATATGTAACTGTGGATACTGCATATGAGCTATCGCTTCTAAATGATGGCGTGTATAAAAATAGATTGAGTCAGGAAACTGTGATGGGAATAAGGTGGCATATCGCTGGTGTATCGTGAAAAGTCCACAGCGAATATCCCATACCGGCCTTGTAAGGGTTACTGGAAAAAAGTCATTGTACTGTGAATCTTCAAAAATTATTATTTTCATGTTTTCTTTGTAACAGTTGCATTAATATTAAATCATTAATCTTCAAACCATCTATTCATAATTATAACTGTTATTTAAATTAGTTATAATCTAAACTGTTGTCAATAATATTATGTAATTAAACATCCACTACATACCCCGTGGCCAAAGGCGGAGGATGTAATAGTCAATGCTATACTACAATAAAAAAGCCACCCTGTAAGAGTGGCTTTTCATGTATAAACGTTGAGTAAAAGTTATTTATTTGCTTCTTCTTCAGCAAATTCCTTTTTGCGCTCTTCAATAACCTTTTCAGCAATCCTGCCTGAAATTGGCTCGTAATGTGAAAACCGCATTTCAAAAGTAGCTTTGCCACTTGTCATTGCACGCAGGTCAATTGAGTAACGCAGCATTTCGGCCAGTGGCACCAGCGCTTTAACCACCGATATTGGGGATTTCCCTTCTTCATCCGAACTTCCCATACCCAGTACCTTTCCACGGCGGCTAGTGATGTCATTTAAAATATCACCCATTGAATCTTTTTCAACATACACATCAACTTCCATGATTGGCTCTAACAGTATGGGACCTGCTGCCTCTAAACCTTTTTTCAATGCCTGCCGCGCTGCTATTTTAAATGACATTTCAGAGGAATCAACCGGATGATACGAACCATAGTAAAGCTCAACCGAAACATCCACAACCGGGAAGCGTGCAAGCACACCCTCATCCATGCCTTCGCGCAATCCCTTTTCAACAGCCGGTATGAAGTTACGTGGAATAACACCGCCTACAATGCTGTCAATAAATTCAAACCCTTTGCCACGTTCAAGCGGTGCAACTCTGATAAATACTTCGCCATACTGGCCATGCCCGCCTGTCTGCTTTTTGTGCTTGTATTGAGCTTCAGCTTTTTTGGTGATAGTTTCCCTGTATGCAATCTTTGGCTCAGAAGTAACTAGCTCAATTTTATTCTTTTCTTTTATGGATTTTAATATAATATCCAGCTGCATCTCACCCATTCCTGACAGAACGGTCTGTTTTGTTTCAGGATTAAATATATAGGTGATAGTTGGGTTTTCATCAGTTATTCGTGAGAATATCTGGCCAATTTTATCTTCATCCCCTTTCTTGGATGCCTGTACTGCATATGAAAATACAGGATTTGGCAACTGTATTATTGGCAACAATACTGAATGCTTTGCATCACATAATGTATCAAGTGTTGCTGTCCTATCCAGTTTAACAACAACACCAATATCACCAGGAAGAAGTTTTGACACTTCAACCGGTTTGTTGCCAATCATTGTATACAGTTTTGTAACGCGTTCCTTATAATTCTTGGTGGAATTTAATACTTCTGTTTCCGGCAACAATGTCCCGGAAATGATTTTTAAATAGTTAAACCTGCCGGCATACTGGTCAATATATGTTTTCCACACAACAGCAGCAAATGGTGCATCAGGTTTTGATGTGATAACTACTTTTTCTTCTTTATTATTGGGATTCAGGCCTTCAACCTGTTTGTTTAACTCCCACGCAGGAACATAATTTTTAATAACGTTAAGTAAATTCTTTATACCAATGGCTTTCAGTGAAGAACCGCATATAACCGGAAAAACCTCTGCTCTGGCAACAAGAGCTTTCAAGCCTTTTTTCATTTCATCTTCAGTTAACGGTTCACCCTCTAAATACTTTTCTATGAGTGCATCATCGCCTTCAGCCGATAGTTCCATCAAACTATTGCGTGCATCTTCTGCAGCTTTTTTCAAATCTGCCGGTATATCGCTTACCTGAATTTTGCCATCAGGTTTTGGCATCATAGCTTTCATTTCAATAAGGTCCACAATGCCACTGTGTTTATCAGCTTCACCAACAGGAATGCAAACAGCTGCAAATTTGGCATTAAAATGGGATTTCAGATTATCAATAGTAGCATTGAAATTGGCTCGTTCTTTATCCATTTTGTTTATAAAAATGATTCGGGGGATCTTTTTTGATTCTAAATAACGCCATACTTTTTCAGTTTCTATCTGTACACCATCAACTGCATCAACCACTACGATAGCTGCTTCAGCCACCTGAATTGCAGCTCGTGCTTCACCAACAAAATCTGACATACCAGGTGTATCAATTATATTTATTTTAACATCATCTATCTCTACAAAACCCAGTGCACTGCGTATTGAAATTTTCCTGCTTTTTTCTTCCTCATCATAGTCCGATGTAAGTGACCCATCATCCGGTTTACCTATTTTGTCAATTTGACCACCAATAAACAACATTGCGTCAAATAATGTAGATTTTCCGGTACTTCCATGACCCACAATGGCAACAGTTCTGACATTTTCAGTAGAATATTCTTTTAGCATCATACCCTCCAGCGTACTTATTCACTAAATTAAAATGAGATATTCTCTTTTAGGACGAAAAGACAAAAGCTTTTGCAGAAAAGTAAAATGGTATATGTTTTTTGTAAAGTATTTTATTTTATAAAATTGAAAGCAGTGATACAGTTATTCTTTATTTATACAATACATTTATATTTAGCATACTATAGTGTTTGAATATGATTATACATATTTTATTCTTGATTATTCCGGTAATAGTATGTAGTTTTTACCAAAAAGCAGCAGGTATTGATGCATTATCTAATTTCTGCATACAGTATTTATATTTGATAACATATTCTTATTACAATTTCATATTGTAAAATATTCATGAGTTAAATAAAAAATATCCATAACACTATGAGAGCATTACACCATTATATCATCCCTTTTATTATTTTACTTTGTATTTACCTGTTTGCAGTGAATACTGGTAGTTTTGCACAGTATGTCTATGAAGCATCCACACTGCATAATGCTGCCTCGCGAAGCCAGACTGTACAGCAGATTTTTTACCAGCGCTGGGATACCATATTCAGTAACTATCTGCACTTTGATGCATATATACACCTCAACTGGGTATATGATTTTTATGTTAACTCATACAATCGTGGTACCGGTACCACTCAGGCTGTTCCCATGCGTCTGGTCAGAACATTCTCGGATATAGCATTGTTATTTCCCGTTTATACACCCGTTACCGAAACACCAGATGAAGCTCAGCCAGTTGATATAACCGATGTATCAATATTCCGCAAGCCATGGGTGGACAATTCAATTCTGCTTGGATTTACAGCCTGTGGATATCACTATGGCTTAACCCGTACTGTTGATATTAACCGTGGAAGTGCCGGAACAGAGTCAGCATCTGATTATGCCTTTTCACAATTTTTTGACGACATTGTTGCAATCACAGCAGTGTTTGTTCCCTATGTTACGCTTCATGCAGGGGTTGTCTTTAACCAGCAAATAGAGCCCAATGAAGATGGTACACTGGATTATAATTTTGACCCATCAACAATTACCAAACGCTACTTCACATCAGTAAGTCTTTATAACACACTAACCTGGCGCTCAACTGCTGCAAAAGACCGTCTTGAGTCCTACGATATCAGCCTGAACATAACACAATTTTTATCCATTACAACAACTATACCTTCATACCTGCCACAGATAACAATTGGCTATAAAAAATATCAAAAGTACAATGACGAGCCATATGACCCGGTATGGGTAAGCACTGCAAGCGGCAAATCAAATACCATGAGCGATAGTTTAAAGCAACATGCAACACTGTATACCTATTACACAACGTTATCCAAAAACTTTGGTAATTTTTTCCTTGCGGCAAGCATTGAGCTTCAGCATGTTGATAGAACAATTGTTGATAAACGAACAGACCAGAAAGTATCACTGCCTGCAATGCGGCTATGGTGGGCTAAAGCCGGATATGATCTTATGGATAGACCTGGTTGGGATTTCATAGTATGGCTTGGAGTAAACAAGCTTTATGACCCTGCAATGAGCTATCACAGTAAGCACAGTGATAATGATACCGGAGGATGGTTTGCCATGATTGATGGCACATCACCATATATTACGTTGTCCATCAAAGCTTCATATAATGATTACAGTGAGCTTGATAAGCTGATAGAAGCGGTTGACAAGTACATAATTGAAGGAAGCGCATCGTTCAGGATATAATACTATGCCAAAGAAAATTATACAAACACTAATAGTATGGGCGATAGTTACCACTATCCCTGCCTGTTCATACATGGCCGACTATATAGAAGGAGAAATTACCAACCGTTCCAGTTTTTCCATCAGTGCCCATTATGAAGCTGGTATTGGCGTCATCGTTGAGTGGGATGCCAATCCTGACAATGACTCATTTGCTGGCTATGAAATTTACATGACCAAAGAAGCCAACAATGAATTTGCAGAGTATATAGTTGTTGGCGCCTGTTATGATATAAGTACTTCACCATATTTCCAAATAGATGCAAATCTTGACAATCCATCAACATCAAGTTACGTTCATTCAATAGTAAATCTTCCATCACATGGTATTTACTTTTACCGTGTCGGCGTCATTGAATGGGATGAGCGCGACTACAATAATGATGGAGAAGACGAAAAAAAACCATCATCACCAGATAAATCATTATATGAATTATACACAAATATAGCCGATATCAGTGGCAGTGCCATGGTGGAAATTCCATAATTACATGGCTCTGACCCTTTTGTTCTTTATACCCAGCCTGCAATAGAATATCGTTTGCGATATGCCTCATCATAGCGCAAAAAGCGTGCTACCCTTTGGGCAAAACTATCCCCCAGCTGCATAAAGTACTCATGATGGTCTATTGATACTCCAACATCTGACTTTTCATCTAAATATGCTCGTATGCTGCTGTAGCGATATTGGGTGGGGTCAGAGCATAAATTCTTCCTCACCGGATTATACGCTAAATACCACAACAACCACAGCAAATAGTGAAACCCATCCCTGGCAAACTCTATGATGCTATCCTTATACCGCTCATTCCAGAACGGACCCGTTCTTCCGGTTATCTTATTATACATTTCCGCAAACCGTGCCTTAATATACTGCACAATACGGGAAATGGGAGCACCATCCTCAATGGTATGAATGACCAGATGGATGTGGTTATCCATAATGCAGTAGGCTATCAGCTTAAACCGATATTTTTCTTTTGCCTTGCGTAAAATTTCCACAAAACAGGCTTTGAAATACTCTTCTTCTAACATCTTTCGCCACTCAATACAGCGGCTTGTGATGTGATAGGTAAGACCGGGCATTTGTACACGCAATTTCCGTGCCATAAGTATTCCTCCATACACTGATGTAATATGAGAGACGTGTCTTTCTCTCACTCTATAAAACGCAGGTGGTGAAAAAAAATTAACGGGATTTTGGGAAAATTTTTATTTTTTAGAAAAAATTAAAAAACATAGGGTCAGAGCATGATAACTAATAGGAAGAGGAGGATATAAAAGGATTATTACTGTGATGACAAATCATTAAATATCCTGTATATCCTGTATATCCTATACATCCTGTTAAAAAAAGGGGTCAGAGCATAGTAACGGATAATAACAGGATGCGAAGGATAAAAAGGATTAGCTATAGTAAAAATATAAATCCTTAACATCCTGTATATCCTGTTACAAACATAGGGTCAGAGCTTAATTAAATGCACCATCTTTTTTTTACAGGGATTGGTGTTAAATACATAAAAATTGAATTAATAAAGCTCATTAAACATCTCTAGCAGTAGCATATAGTATTTTCACATCAAAAACGAGCAGTGAATAAATCAATATTTTAATTTTAATATTTAAAATAATTACAATATTATAATTGACAGAAAAGCATTCTCATTCCATTATTATTTTTATCTATTTGCAGGAGGAAATCCATGCATTACTGTATTATTGGTAATGGCGTTGCAGGTACCGAAGCAGCGCTGGCAATTCGTTCCCAGGATAGTTCATCAGCAATTACCATTATTACCCAATCAGCCTATCATATGTACTATCGCCCACGCCTTATTGAATACCTGGCTGGCGATATCAAACCAGAAAATCTGTATATTTATAAACCCGCAACCTATGATGAAAAACACATCGAAGTTTTATTCAAAACTAAGGTTATTGATATTGATACCAAAAATAAATATATAACGTTACATCACGGATCAAAGATTAAGTACGATAAACTCTGTATTGCCACCGGTGCCACTCCTTCTATGCCATCAATACCCGGAACCACGTTGCAGGGTGTTTTCAGCGTTAGAACTATTGATGATGCAGATGCTATTATTAACCACATAAATAATACACCAGACAAAAAGGTAGCAGTAATTGGTGGTGGCCTTCTGGGCCTGGAAACTGCATACAGTTTATCCAGGCGTGGGTGCAGTGTTACGGTTATTGAATTTTTTGACAGGCTGCTGCCGCGACAGCTGGATACTGATGGAGCAGCCATTGTCAAAAAGCTCCTTGAACAAAAGGGGTTACAGTTTGTACTGGGTGATTCTGTCACGGAAATAGTAGGCGATAGTTCCGCACAAAAAGTCATCTGCAAATCGGGAAAGCAACTTGAAGCAAGCACTGTGATATTCTCAATGGGAATTAAACCGGAGATTTCTCTGGCAAAAAATGCAGGGATTGTTGTAAATCGTGGAATCATTATTGATAATTATTTGCAAACGTCTGAACCTGACATTTTTGCCGCTGGTGACCCAACCGAATACAATGGGATATGCTACGGCATATGGCCAGCCGCGCGTGAACAGGGTAAGCTGGCTGGATTAAATATGGCTGGTGTCAGGCAGGAATACAAAGGAACATTGCTTTCAGTGCTTTTAAAAATAA
>JARYLT010000084.1 GCA_029907515.1 Spirochaetota bacterium
CCTTCCCTATATCCTTTCTTCAGTAAATATAACTAAAAAAGAATTTATATCAAGTAATAACCAATATACGATGACAGTGTGGGTATTTCGTTGTGACTTTGAATGACATTTGGTGCACGTCACTGCGAGCGAAGCGTGGCAGTCTCGGGTAAGGGCAGGAGTATGTATTAAAAAGCAAGATCCTTCGTTGTCCAAAAAAGGCTGGGAATCCTAAGGAGTAACGTGTTGTTAAATAAAAGTTTTCATTTAACCTTCCCTAAAAAACTTCTTGAAAAATATAAATGTTAGGTATTAATAATACGACACTTGCGTGGCCCCTTACAAAACCAGGAGGTTCACAATGGCAGTAATTCCTCAGGTTGCTGATAGTATTGGCAGGAAAGCATTTGACCTGTTTTCTTCCGATTATCCTGAGTTTGTGCAGCGCTTGAACGCTGACGGCCTGGAAAAATGCCGCCAGGATGTAGTCTATCATACGGCCTATTTACTTCAGGCTATCTCACTTGATCGCCCTATTATTTTTGATGATTATGTGCGCTGGGTTTTAGAACTGTTTGCCGCTTTGGGTATTTCTCGCGAATCCTTTGTAACCAGCTTGCATGCCATTGTCACAGCAATTGAAGACGAATGTGGTCCCCAAAGTGCTCAACAGGCCAAACGCATTGTAAATGAGGCTGTGCAGAAAACCACACCACCGCAATGGTCCATGCCCTCTTTACAGCCGGAAGAGAAGCAGTATATGGATTTTCTTCTGCAAGGGCAGCGCATGGAGGCTCTTCACCTGGTTCAGGAACTTCTTGCAAAGGATGGTGATATTCGCCGGATTTACACTCTATTTCGCAACGTGCTTTATCAGGTAGGTTTACTCTGGCAGATTGGAAAAATCAATGTGGCGCAAGAGCACTATATTACTGCCGCAACACAACAGGTGATATCCCATTTGTACCCGCATATCTTTTCCCAAAAATCAGCGTTGTCAGGTAAGGTTGTTGTTGGTGCATGTGCCACGGACGAATTACATGAAATAGGGATCCGTATGGTATGTGATTTGCTTGAAATGGATGGTTTCGATACCCATTACCTGGGTGCAAATACACCTGTGCGTTCCCTGATCGACTATGCCGCAGGGCAGGCAGCTGATGCCATTTTGCTTTCCGTGACTTTGTCGGTACATTTGAACAATTTGCAAGCGATGATTACATCCATCAAGGAAGATCCACGGACAAAGGCTGTGCCTGTTATTGTGGGGGGACGTCCGTTTTATCTCGATAATAATTTGTACCGGGCGATTGGTGCTGATTACTTTGCAGCCGATGCTGAAGCTGTATCCAGGATTCTTGCCGGAGGCAATTGAAAATGGAGGCGCCAATATTTTCCAAAAGCATTGTACGGGTTGATGAGCAGGGACGAATTCTGGAAACAGTGCTTGATGATTTTGCCCTGTTCGTTGACAATCCCACTTCTATGCTTGATATCTCTGATCCGGCAAATTATACAAAGATGATTAAATTTTTGTTTCAGGTTTCGCAGGGAAAACCGGTAGTTTTCCTGGATATCAATTTGCTGCGGGGCAATTCTCCAGAAACATTTTTTCTGACGGGTATCCAGGCTGCAGATGGCAACCTGGTGTTGATTACACAGGGCATGTTGCCGTTGGATACACTGGAAGAAGGATTGCTTCGAATCAACAATGAACAGGCCAACTTTTTGCGACAAACGCTCAAAGAAGTGGTCGGACAGCAAAAAGAACTTCAGTCCCGATACCTTGAGGCGCTAAATGAAATCTCGCGTCTGAACAATGAACTGGTAAATTTGCAGCGTGAACTTGCCAAGAAAAATCAACAATTAATAGAAGCAAACCATAGTCTAGAGGAATTGGCGTTACATGATCCGTTAACCGGGCTGTTCTCTCGCCGACCTTTGCAAACCATCATCACTCGTGAGTTGGCCAAATCACGCCGGTTTGGGATCCCTTTGACATTGGCACTAATTGATCTTAATGATTTAAAGCAGGTTAATGACACGCTGGGTCACGATGCTGGTGATCAACTCCTGGTGGCCTTTGCCCGTTTGGTGCAGCAATTCACCCGGCGCGATGTGGACTATGCATTTCGTATGGGTGGCGATGAATTCTTGTTGCTGTTTGTTGGTGCCGATGAGCGCGGGGCGGATACTATTTTACAGCGTTTGCAGCGTGAGTTTCGTAATATCAGTGAAATTGCATCACTTTCGTATGGCATCGTCCCGGTGGTATATGATCCGGCGGTTGAACAGGTCCTGGATAAACTGCTGAAAGAAGCCGACCGGCGAATGTATGCATTCAAGCGAGCCTTCAAGCAAGGCAAAAAAGAAAAAAATAATAACAGGGAATGATTAAAAAATGTTTTGAATGATATATGTAAAACTAGTACTATCTAATAAAAATTGATTTATAGGAACATAAGCCATGACAACAGTGTATGTTCGTAAACTTAAAGCACCACATCAGAATGAAAGCTTTACTATTTTTAAGCCGCTGAATAATGAACTGCGTCAGGAAATACAGACAACAGTAAAAGAAATTTTTGACAAAGCTGGTGGAAAATCACTTCTTAAAAGCAGTAAGGATGTGTATATTAAGCCAAACGGAATTGATGGCAAGCCATATTGTTTCACACGACCTGAGGTTGTAGATGCAACTGTTCGCTACTGGTTTGAAGCTGGTGCTCGTAATGTCTATATAATGGAAAACTCAACGCAGTGTAATTTTACTCGTCTTGTTTTTGAAATAACAGGGTATGCAGATATATGCCGTAAAACAGGTGCCAGGCCTATCTATCTGGATGAAGATAAAACAGTTCTTTTTGAATTTAAAGGGAAATCTTCATCGCAGTATAATCATGATGGCTATGACCTGACTAAATTTGAAATGCCAGTAACAGTTGTCGATAAGCTTATTAACGGTAAAAACGAAAATCTATATATAAATGTGCCAAAACTTAAGACTCACTCAATGGCTATTGTAACATTGGGTGTAAAGAATCAGTGGGCTTTTCCACGGCATAATGACAGAAGGTACGATCATAACTATAATCTTCATTATAAGCTTGTGGATATTCTTGGATATGTGCAGCCTGATTTTACGCTCATTGAAGGGATTGAAGGTACAATCTACGGGCACTATCCCGCAACAAAATTGGCTGATACCTGTGTCATACCATTTAAAATGTTAATAGGTGGTGATAATGTAGTGGCTGCAGATATTGTTGCTTCCCGTATTTTTGGGCTGGATGTTAAAGATGTGCCGCATCTTCACATAGCAGTAAAAAAGGGTTTTGCAAAAGGTGTTAAATCTATTAACGATATCAAGATAGATGGCAGTATTAAGGAATACAAGAAACGCTATCCCACTGACTTATATGAAACCTTCCCTCCTGACGTTGACATTATTATGGGAAAAGAGTTGTGCTGTAAGGAAGGATGCCGCAATAATCCCTTAACACTATTACAGGTGTTGTATCATGATTACAATGGAAAGGGTGGCTGGAGTCTTGTTATTGGCAAAGGCCATAATAAAGAATTGATTAAAAGCATTCGTAAGCCAGTACTGATTACTGGGCATTGTGCAATTGAAGAAACGTATACCATGCTGGTACAACAATTGGGCAAAGGGAATGTATATGTCAGTGGACAATGTAATGACCTGGCTGCTTCGGCTGCTGCTATGTTTAAGTTGATGAAGGTAAATCCTTTAAAGCTGGTGAATCTGTCTCCTTTAAAATCGGTAAAGTTGTTGCTCTTAGCAAAATTACATGGTACAAAAGCAAATGTACCAAATTTACTATCGCGTTTTATTAAAACAGTTTAGGAGATAGTACATGAAAAAAAGAATTATATGGCTCATTATAATAGTCATCGTCGTAATTTCAGTTCTTTTTGCTGCCGGGTATTATTTTTCAAGTATGGTTATTACACCTAACGTGTGGAATTATGAAGAAACGTACCGTAATGAATTACAATATAAAAGATTTACCGAACACTATTATGCCAATTTGCCAAAAGAGGAATTCTTTATTGATTCGCCTAATGGCTATAAACTGCATGCAATGTACATACCAAAAGGTAGCAATAAAACAGTTATATTTATTCATGGACATACGTATACCTTAATGGGCGATATCAAGTACCTGGAAATATTTCGTTCATTGGGGTTCAATGCATTGTTGTTTGATAGTAGATTTCATGGCAAAAGTGGTGGTTCCAATACAACATTTGGTAAATATGAAAAATATGATGTAAAAGCCTGTGTTGACTGGATTAGCAAGAAAACTGGTGAAAATAGCATTATTGGCATACATGGTGAGTCAATGGGATCGGCAATTTGTTTATTATATGCTGCCATTGATGAAAAATGCAGCTTTTTCATTGTTGACGGAGCAATGGCTGATTTACATGAACTCCTGGCATATCGTCTTAAAAAAGATTTTGGTTTGCCGGCATTTCCATTATTGCATTCAGCAAGCCTGATAAGCGGGTTACGGGGTGCAATGTTTTTTTCTGAGATATCACCTGTGACAATACTTAACAATATTAAAGCACCAATATTGTTTATCCATGGGGGTAATGATACTGATATCCCTGTTGAACATGCACAACGTTTGTATAACAGGTATACAGGGATAAAACGAATATGGATTTGCCCGGGCGCAACACATTCAAAATCAATTGTAGTAAACAGCGAAGAATATAAAAAGCAGGTAAAAGAATTTTTGCATGCCATTGGAGTGATTTGATAATGCTGGATTATCTTGGGATATTTAAAGCATTTAATGATAGAGATATACACTATATTGTGGTTGGAGGAATTGCTGTAAATCTATATGGCATACCGCGTATGACATATGATATTGATATACTTTTGGAAATGAGTGAACATAATATTAAGCAATTTATTGGTCTTATTAAAGAATGGGGTTTTAAACCCAGAGTACCAGTTTCCGTTGATGATTTTGAAAATGAAAATAAACGAAAAGATTGGATACATATAAAAACATGAAAGCATTTACTTTTATAAATCCTGAATGGGCAATTTCTGAGATTGATGTTATCATAGATTCTCCAGTTGATTATGTACATGCTTATAACAATGCAGTTGTTATTTCGGTTGGTGATATTACTATACCTGTTGTGTCAATTGACGATCTTATTGACATGAAACGAAAAAGCGATAGAAAACATGATCAGATTGATGTTGAATATCTGGAGAGGGTAAAAAATGAACACTAAGGATGAGGGAAAAGGGTATATATATCATATAGAAGAAGAAGTTTTACAAGAATATCAAAAGAAGCCAATATATTTGCGCCTTAAGTGGCTATATATGGGTAATTGTTTGCGAATGGGATATAATAAAAAAATAAAAGATGCACATGATGTCTTCAGAAAGGACACATAATTATATAATTAATCGTGCCACATGATACAATGCAAAACTCACAATCCATGCCACAAAAACCTGATAGAAAATTGAAAAAACTGCCCACCGTGGGCCAATTTCACGGGCAATGGCAATAACGGTTGCAAGGCAGGGGATGTATATCATAACAAATATCATGAAGGCAAGAGCACTTGCTTTTGATATGCCGTATCTAGGATTTTTTAGTTTTTGTGAAAGATTCTGATTGCTTTCATCATCAGTTGCATGGTATAAAACGCCCATGGTGCTAACTACTACTTCTTTTGCTACAAAACCTGTAGTAAGCGAAACACCCATTTGCCAGTTAAATCCTAAAGGTTTCAACAGTGGATAAATAAGTAAGCCTGTTTTCCCAATGAACGTATATTTAACCATTTCCTGTCGTTTATGAATTTCTAAATCTTCCAGAATGGTAGAATACTTTTGATTTAATTCCTGAAAAACCTGTTGACTTGCATGCTGTTTTTGTAATGATGATAGTGATATTTTATATTCCTGCTTAACCTGTTGAATGCGGTTGTTATAATCCTGTTCTATATGATAGGGTTTTGGATATTCGCTTAAAACCCATATAATAATTGAAAATGCTAAAATAATACCCCCCATCTTTCTTAGATAACTGGAGGCTCTGTCCCACATGTGAATGAGCATAGTTTTTATAGTGGGCATACGATATGGAGGAAGCTCCATAACAAATGGCATTGATTTGCCTTTAAGGATGGTATTGTTAAATAGTTTTGCCGAAATAAATGCCAGCACAATACCTGATGCGTATATAAAAAGAATTATAATACCAGCATGTTCAGGGAAAAAAGTGCCAGCAAAAAGTATGTAAACCGGAAGTCTGGCTGAGCAGCTCATAAAAGGATTAATAAGTACTGTCAATATGCGGTCTCTTTTATTTTCCAGCGAACGAGTTGCCATAATTGCGGGCACATTGCATCCAAAGCCCATAACCAGTGGAATAAAAGATTTGCCATGCAAGCCTAAACTGTGCATTATTTTGTCCATCAGGAATGCAGAACGTGCCATGTATCCTGTGTCTTCCATGAAGCTGATACCCAGAAATAAAATTAATATATTTGGCAAGAATACAATAACACTACCAACACCACCAATAATTCCCTGGACAATTAGATTTTGCAGTTGCCCGTCTGGTATAATACTGCTAAAAAGATTGCTTATCCACCCCACACCTGATTCAATTAGCTGTTTTGGGTATTCCCCCAAAATGAATGTTAAATGGAATAGAATAAAAAGCATGATAAAGAGGAGGGGAAAGCCAATGTATCTATTCAGTACAATGGAATCTATCTTTTGTGTTATATCATACCGTTTTGCAGGCTTTTTGTGGACTGCTTCTTTCAAAGCTCCGCTTATGAATCCATAACGCATATCCGATAGCACTGTTTCAATATCATCATTAAAGGTGGCAGTAAGCTTATTGCGAATAGATACAGTTGTTTTCATTATCTCATCGCCATTGGGCAAATGACTGATTTTCTTTTCAGCGTCACTATCACCTTCTATCAGGCTTATAGCTAACCATCGAGATGGGTACGCAACAGTATTTTTTTCGATAATTGTCTGTAACAAATGAATTGCCTGCTCTATATCATTACCATAGGGGATTACAATTTTACGGTGTGTTGATTGTTTTTCATAACTATCGACAATAGTATTTTTAAGTTGTTCAATACCAATATTTTTTGTGCCAACCGTGGGGACAACAGGCATTGAAAACAGTTCACTCAGCTTTTCGGTGTTTATGGTAAGCCCTTTATCATACGCTTCATCAATCATGTTAAGAGCAATAATAACTGGAGCTTCAATCTCAATTAATTGTGTGGTAAGATATAGATTGCGTTCTAAATTGCCAGCATCTACTACATTGACAATGAAATCTGGTTTGTCCGATAAAATAAAATTTCGCGTTATCAGCTCTTCCATGCTGAATGAAGTAAAGCTGTATGCACCAGGCAGATCCACAACCTTGATGGTATATCCCTTATGATGGAAAAAGCCTTCCCTGCGTTCCACGGTAACGCCAGCCCAGTTTGCAACCTTCTGCCGTGCACCGGTCAGGGCATTAAACAGGGTAGTTTTGCCACAATTGGGGTTTCCAACAAGGCCAATGGTTATGCTTTTTTTAGTCATGATTTTTTAATGGTTTTACAATAATAGAATGTGCTTCTTCAACACGTATTGAAAGTAAAAAATCTTTAATTGAAATTTCAATGGGATCTTTTAAGGGAGCATATTTTATAACGTGAATTATTTCGCCTTTCCTGAATCCCATTTCCAGTAAGCGCTTTTTTAAAGGGCCGCTTCCAAGAATCCGTACAATTTCAGCTTTTTCACCTTCTTTAAGATCACTCAAGCGCTTTTCTTCAAGTGCACTGTCAAGCCTGCTAATCCATTGCTGGCTATCAAGCTGTTCCTGTTTGTAAAATTCAACAAAGCGCTGCATGCGGTTACTGGCGTCACTGCTCAGATGATGCTCTAATTTGCAAGCCTGTTGTTCTGCTTCCTGTGTATCCATGCCCAGAATGTCTTTAAAAAACTCAGTAAGAAATGAATGCTTTTCATAAATAGTGTCGGCCACTTCTTTGCCTTTAGCAGTAAGCTGCACATGCCCATATTTTTCATAATCAACAAGCCCTTTGTCTTTAAGCTTTTGTAATGCTGCTGTTACGCTGGGCATCTTTATATTGAGTTTTTTAGCAATATCTTTAACACGGACAACATCATGCTCTTTTAAAAGCATTGAGATGTTTTCCATATAGTCTTCCATATTGGGCGAAAGTGGAGTATCAATTGAAGTACTGGAGTTAGCGTTAACATTAAAAGGATTTCCCTGTCTTCGTCTCATTCTCATGGCGATATCACATTTTTCTTCTATTTTATATAATATAATACAATTTACTGAATATAATATAATTAGTCAAGACTAATATTATATATTATATAAAATTAAATTTGAGCGATAGTTACTGAGTAACGGTGACATGTCATTTTGAACAAAGCGAAGAATCCAGAAAAAACGTCGATATTCTTTGTCCTGATTTTATCGGGATAAAGAAGCATTATCTTTTTAAGTAATGAGATTACTTCGTCCCGATTGCATCGGGACGAAACAATGACTTTGCGGAGAAGGTCATCCTGTATAAATTCCGGTGCAATCGAGACGACCGAAGAATGACTCAGTAGCTTATATGTCACTCAGAGCTGAAAGAAGCGGTCACTTCGATACACGTGGTTTGCGTGTACTCAGTGACCGGGAATCCGATAAACGTGCTTCGTGTGCACTCAGTGATCGGGAAATCGATACATGGGGTTTGCATGCACTCAGTGATCGGGAATTCGATACATGGGGTTTGCATGCACTCAGTGACCGGGAATTCGATACACGTGCTTAGAACGCACTCGGTGACCGTATCGTATTGTAAATATATATAATAATTTAAGAGAAATAAAAAAATACCATGTACTCTGACATCCTTGATTAAAATGCATGGTTATTTTTTTTAATTACTTGAAAAATTTAATAGTATGGTTTTACAATTGTAAAAAAGTGAAAATTGGATTATATTTCTACATATCTTAGTAAAATTTCAAAGCTCGTTGTTGAACAACGTCATGCACTGGGCATATCCCAGGAATATCTTGCAGAGCTTTGTAACGTACATCGAAACACAATTGCTGTATTAGAGTTAGGGGAAAGTGATCCAACAATAGTTACATTGACAAATATTTTTATGGCTTTTGGAATTCAGCGCTTCATTATCGATCACAAGAACTGTCACTTACAAATGATTACGGGTGTCCCTTTTGTTGATTTATTGGAAAGCTCCATCATTAATGACAAGTTAGGGTTTTTTATTGATTCACTTCGATTAAAACACAATATATCCCGTGATAAGCTTTCAT
This sequence comes from Spirochaetota bacterium, assembly GCA_029907515.1. Classification (GTDB taxonomy): domain Bacteria; phylum Spirochaetota; class UBA4802; order UBA4802; family UB4802; genus UBA4802. The sequence continues at coordinate 9,386 of JARYLT010000084.1, forward strand.
TGGCTACGGGTATTCACCGTAATACTATTGCGCGAATTGAAAACGCACAGGTTACAGCACGTCTAAGTACCATTATACAGATATATAGATATTTTAACGTTTCCGAAGTCTATACTACAACCAATTGCGACCCCAATGATTGTACATTTTATGGTGTCACCTTACGCTGTATTGACACAAGCCAAAGAAACAGTACCATACTGGTTAATAGCAGTCCTGTAGCAATACGCAGTTGATTTTAAATTCTGTACATGTAGCTACATTACCTGCTATAATCAAAAAATTTATGGAGGTTTTATTATGCGTAAGGGTACTCAATTAGTTGTTATTATGGCAATAGTAACTGTAATTTCATTCTTTGCAGTTCCCATCGCAGCTGAAGCACCATCAGGCAGTTTTATTATAGCTCACCTGGGTTATGTCCCAATTGCAGCAACAGGGTACGATTTTTCAGCAATTGATAGTGAAAACGGATGGAATCCGAATTTCGTTGTACTGGAGCACAAATCTCAGGGTGCTGCATTGAACATAGAATATAATTTCAATACAAATCCCCTTTTATTTTCTTTTGGTTTTGAATACCAGCTTTTATGGGATAAGTTCTCTGTTTTTCAGGATATAGGAGGAGGAGTGTATGAAACAATTAAATTAAAAACATACTTGAACCAGTATATGATGCCAAGTGTTACCATTAAATACCTGACAGCATCTGGTTTTTACATGGGTACCGGTATTGCGCTGAAATATCTTGCAGTAACAGAAAAAGTTAAGCCGGATAATGGCTATGATTTCTCTCTGGAGTTTGATAAGAAGCTTGATTTCTGGAGTATCACAATAGTGGGGTATATCATAAGTATTAATCAGGGATTATACCTGGATGTGCAGGGACGTTTTGGGTATAACTTAACAAATAATCAGTTTTCTAGTTTAAAAACCAATAGCCCTGGTGGAGATATTAAAGCATATTTGATGCCAAGAACCATGTACGATGCTGCCATACTGGTTGGTGTTGGGATGAATATGTAAAGTATGTAATATAGGTATATGTTCATGAGAGGTTGTTTAAAAAATTTTATTGCTTGAATATCATAAATCGTTATTGTCTATTTTTCATTTTCAGGTGATTATGCTATAACTTTTGTTAAAGTTATTCAATTCCTGTTTTAGGATTTATAGCATAACAGCCATTTTGGACAACCTCTTATACATATCATATTGTATAAATAAAAATATTACTTCAGTAACTATCGCCCAAAAAAAATAAAATTATTACTTGCTATTAATAATCATTTATGGCACAATACCGAAATATGTTGTTTATTATAATAAAATTTTAAGGAGGCTTTGTATGAAGCGTGCATTAGGCGTAATTGCCGTTGTGGCGATAGCTTTCATTTTTATTGCTGCAGACAAAACACCATCAGCAGATGAATTAATTGATCAGCTTGGTGCGCGTCACTCAAAGGTTTTTTGTAAGTATGGCGTTCCAATCAAAATGCATATTGATAGGGGTCCAACTAAAGAAGAAGATTACATCATCTTTGACTACTTGCAGTTTGGTTTTGTGTTTCACAGAGAAATGATACGGCAGGTCCTGTTTTATCCTGAATGGAAAGGTGGAAAGATTAAGAATATAAATATAGGTATGACCAAAGACCAGGTTATCAAAATTATGGGCACGCCCGAAGAAGAAGTGGCATTGAATGATGGCCGGACCCGGATAACGTATTTAGAGCCGGATAAGTATTTTGATATTATCCTCTCGACAAGTAACGTTGTTACGATGGTGAGATTTGAAGTGAAATAACATATTAAAGCATACAATGAAATATAAAATGAAATCAAAGGAAGAGTATGAGTTTTGAAGTGCCTGTAAGTCTGGTTCAGTTTTTATTGCCACCAATTTGCTTTGGAATACTTCTTGGTGGATTTATTTTATATGTGTATATGTACTGGAGATATAAAAATTCGCTGTATTTTGCTGTTGCGTTCTTTGCTTTTTTGGGAATGCTATTTGTTGGCAGTGAAACAATGATATTGTCGTTTGGCGGATGGCTGCATAATCGATCTGTATCTGTTCACTTCCACCGTTTAGAACAGGTTGCAGGGCTTTTCTATCTCTTTGCTCTTCCTTATTCATTAAATAAATTGCTTATTCTGAATAAGCGGTGGCAAAAAATAAATGAGCTACTGGCATATGTGGGTCTAGCGTATGCTGTGATTGCGGCATTATGTGCATATCTGTATCCTGATCTTTTTATTTCACTAACCAAACCAAAAAGTACCTGGATGCATTATGAAGCAGATTACGGAAGAGGGCAGGAAGGCATCCTGTATGCACTTCGTGATGCATTGCTGGGAATATATATTATATACAGTATAATTGCAGTTATCACTGATATGATTGTCCAGCGGAATTATAAATACCTTCTTTTTCCTTCGCTGGGGTTTTTCTGTGCATTTGCTGGCGCTGCAATTGATACATTGCATGTTCATACACATGTATTTTATGATTTTTTCCCCACTGTGTACTTTTCGCGTTTCAGCCTTGGGATTACGCTGGCAATAGTATTTTTCATGTCATCAGTAACCCGCATGTTCATCACGTATGCACAGGAACTGGAGATAGCTCATAAGATTATCAGTATTTCCGAAAAGAAATACCGTTTCCTTGTTGAGGGCACAAATGATTGCATTATATCATTTGATGCAAATTTAAACATTACAACAGCCAACCGAACCGCCTATGAACAACTTGCTATTATAAAAGGCAAAGAATCTTCAACATCGTTGTATGATCTTTTATATTTGCCTGAAGGTGAAAGCGATCTTAGCTTGCAGATTATAAAAGAAAAAATTAACATGTTGTTTGCTGAAGGAAAACCTATTAATCTAAAAACACAGTTAAAATCACGAGGAACCCTGGAGCCACGTGAATATAACATACGTATTGAACACATTACTATTGACGACCGCAATGAAATATTGATGAAGGCAGTGTCTGTACTGGATGAAAATATGCTGAAGTACGTAGAAGCTGAAAAGATGCGCCTTTCTATAGGAAACTATCTTATAGCTGCAGAAGAAATTTGCAACAGGCTGGTGCTTAATTTGCCAAAATATGTAGATAAACAAACAACCAGTGCAATAAAATTGGGATTGCGTGAAATTATCATCAATGCAATTGAACATGGGAATTTAAATATTAGCTTTGAAGAAAAATCAAAAGCTACTAATGATGGCAATTACCTTGAATTTGTATTGAGCAGGCAAAAAGATCCCAATTATAAGGACAAAAAGGTAACCATAGAATTTTTGTTAAACAGTAATAAGGTAATGTATAAAATAGAAGATGAAGGAAACGGATTCAATTACAGGGAAATAATACAAAAAATACAAAATACGGTGGATGAGGATATGCTGGCACATGGCAGGGGTTTACGGATGGCATTCAATATATTTGATGAGGTCAAATTTAATAAAAAAGGCAATCAGGTTTTGCTGGTTAAACATTTTACTAAAAATTAGAGTTTTGTGATACAATTGTTATATCTTGATAATTTTTAATCAAAATAAAAAAGCATACATATTATAATCTGAAGTAGTGCTACATATAAAAACACATTCAGTAATAATTCCTTAAAAATTATTTTTTGGTTTACTATAATAAATTTCATATCATTCGTACAGAAGACGGCTTTTGTAATCAAACATTTCTTGCCTTGAAAAAGCTACATGATAAATACTGAAATATATTTACATACAGATATTAAAAATAAATCATCACTATACTGATGATTGAATACTTTGATATAATCAACAACAACCTGTACAATAGAATTGAATTTATTTTTTAAAATGGGAAAGCTTCTTCCAATAAATTTTATGGTAGTGATAGAACTGTATGGAATACTCATGAGCTGTAAAAAGTATTTATAAGACAGTTTATTTTAATTGACAATAGTTATTATATTAACAATAATACTATAAAATGTTGCAATACAATTTTTGAGGTAAATGCTATGAAAAAACCAAAAGTAATAGTAAAACAATGTGAAGATTATGATGTCAAAAAGATTGAAAGCATTATCCAGAAGTCAATTAAAGACCTTAACATACAGCTAAAGGATCCAGCCTTTATTAAACCAAATGTTGTTACAGCAAACAAACAGTATATCTTTAACTCATATACTCATCCAGCCGTCGTTGAGGCAATGGTTAATGTTTTACGAAATAATAGTATCAATAATATTACCATAGGTGAATCGGGTGGGTATGGCATTCCATCACGCTTATTTTTAAAGGAAGCGGGCTATTTTGATTTAGCACACAAGTTACATGTTCCTGTGATTGATTTGAATGAGCATCCAGTCGTCAGAGTAAAGCTTGCTAAGGGAAAATGGCATAAGGAAATAGATCTTTCTACATATATTGCACAGGCAAACTTCAAGATCTGGATGCCAAAGTTAAAGTATCATATCTTTGCATCAATCACCAATGCCTTGAAGCTAAATATTGGCATACTCACGCACAAAGAAAGGATGCTTTACCATGACTATCGCATACATGAAAAGATAGTTGACCTTCTGGAGGCAGGTTATCCCGACCTGATTGTTTCTGATGCCATTGACATTACCTATGGGTTTGAATCGGCTCCGTATCCTGTGAGGCTGGGAGCACTTATTATTTCCAACAACCCACTGGCTGCTGATGTGGTTGCAGCCTATATCATGAACTATCGCCCTCAGGATGTATTGCATTTGAGGCTTGCAGCTGAGCGTGGCTATGGTTCATGCAATATCAAGGATATTGCAATAAGTGGTGATGTTGATATTGAAAAGCTAAGGAAAAAACCTAAGGGTCAGAGCAGGTTGTTTCAGGTATTACAGGAGCTTGATACACCTCTCAAGTTTTATTCAGGGTATGCCCCCAGTACGGATATAATCTGCGATGGCGGATGTGAGGCTGCTGTCAAAGGATGTCTGGGCACCATTGAAAAACGAAGGCCTGGTTCACTTAAAAAGGCAAAGAAAGGAGCTATTGTTACGGGAATATACAAAGGTGATGTGATTATCCCCGGTGGTAGTGTATTGCTGGTGGGTGATTGTACTAAAGTTGAAGGGAAGCTTGTTGCCAAAAGAGTTTTGCGAATCAAAGGGTGCCCCATTGGCGCACGCAATCTCTTTATTCCTGTACCACTTTTGTTTGGACTGCCAAGCCCAATGTTTGATGTGCGCGATGCTTTTCTTTTTATTATCAATTCCATTCAGAAAGCGTTCAACATTGTTGTATACAGGTGGGTACTGAAACGATAAAATGATGTGCGATAGTTACTGATAATTGGTTCAAATATAGTTATGGTGTTGCTTAAAAAACAATCTGGTGCATACGGATTAGGCTGCGAATAAAAAGTATTATCCAGTATAGAGCACTGCTAAAATCACAGCAGGCTTGGGGCTAATGCTTTTTAAGGTATGTGGGATTGTTGAGTGATAGAAGATGCTGTCACCAGCATGCAGTGTTTCCTCTTTATCAGCTAATTTAATCTTCATTGCTCCTTCAAGGACATAAAGGAATTCCTCGCCTTCATGTGCCGATAGATCCTGGGTATAATATACGTTGCTGGTTAATCTGACGATAAATGATTCCATATGCCGAGAAATCACACCGGAAGATAATGAGATGTATTCATAATGAGGGTGGTCTTTTTTACCAGAGATTTTTCGGGTTATTTTTCGTCTTTCATTTTTACGTATAACCACATATGGTAGGCCTGATTGTTCATCAATGATAAGTCCTGTTGATATCTTGAGCGCTTTGGATAAACGAATAATTGTTCCCAGATCGGGAAATGCTTTGAGCGATTCAATGTCCTGCAAATATTTAGCATCAATACCAGCTATTGAGGCTAATGATTCAATATCCATTCCCTGTATTTCTCTGATCTTTCGTATACGGGTCCCTACCGGTATATTTTCTTCTTTTTGGTCATGTTTTTCATAATACCCTTTTAAATCATCCAGGAAATCCTGGTAATCCTTGCTTTTTACATTGGACTTCATTGGACCCTCACATTAATATTAAAGTGTTTATGTTGTGTATAGGGGGTAATAATTGTGCTGTCAAGAATTTAATTGCTCTGACACCGCACCTGCATACAGGACTTCATCTTTGGCGTAGTAGTATCTTGCTCTGACACCATACTTGCACAAAGACTTAATTCGAGTAACACAATAATTATTATGCTCTGTCACCTTTGGGCGATAGTTACCGATGATTAGACCTTTGCCCTTTTTCTTGCCTCTTTTCTTCTTTTGCTCTGACACCGTATGCCAGTGCACCTTCTTACACGGAGTTTGCATATCGCAGTATTGATATGTGCTGCAATGAACGTCTCTTCCCGTGTGACAACCACTATTGCTCTGACACCATATATTCTTTAAGATATGCTCTGACACTGAGTTTTAAAATTTTTCCTATTTTTCTAAAAAATTTTTATCACTTCCTGCACTATTTTTCACCTTCATGCGTTGTATATACACAAAAGCGTTTTTTACCCTATTTACTTTGGGAGGAATTACCATGCGAAAACCTCGTTTCATTGCAGCAAACATTACCTACCATGTCACCAGCCGTATCAT
>JARYLT010000085.1 GCA_029907515.1 Spirochaetota bacterium
AATTTTATGGAGGTTTTTATGGCTAAGTTAGACAAAAACAGACTGATCTTTGGGTTGCTGCTTATTATCCTTATAGCAATTGGTGAAATAGTTTTTCATGTTCTTCATGTTCCTGCCTGGCCTGCATTTTTAATTATGATATTCTTCTTTATGGCTCATATGGATAAAAAACTTGCACCTAATATGCTAGTTGGTGGTGCATTCGGTATATTGATGATAATTGTAGCAAAAATAATTGTTACATCATTTGTTGGCGCTGGATTAGATCAGTTTGTAGCCTTTCTAATATTTGTACTTGTATTTGTATATTGTATAGTTGCATTAGGTGAAATATTGCCAGTATTATTTAATAATTATGCTTTCATGGCTTTACTTTTTACAGCAACTTATATGCAGACGCCTAATCCACAAAATCCATTGATTTTAACTGCAATATTATTAATTGGAGGAGGAATTTTCATTTTAGGTATTCTTGGAATTGTGAAACTTCTGATGAAGTTAGCTTCTTCTAAATAAACTATTCATATCACAAATGGATTTTATCATTATGGGGCACTTTTTTTGAATAATTCAGTGCCCCTAAGATCTTCAAAAATTGTATATCTAGTTTATCAATTATAGATAATAAATGTTGATTTTAAAAGGAGGGAAGTATGAATAAGAAATCTATCTCATATAAAGACAAACCATGGTTAAAATTCTATGATAAAGGAGTACCATCCACTATTAATTTTGTGGACTGTACTTTAAATGATTATTTTGATGAAGCTATAAATAAATATGCTGATAGAGTAGCGTTTGTATCACAGGGATATGAAATGACTTACAGAGAACTTGGAGATGCAGTGAATAAATTTGCTACATGCCTTGCTGATTTTGGTATTAATAAGGGTGATCGAGTAGCTATACATTTACCAAACATTCTTCATTGTGTAGCTGCATACTATGCTGTGATAAAAATAGGAGGCATAGTAGTTATGCACAACCCATTGTATTCTCCTTCTGAGCTTGAATATCAATTTAACGATTCGGGGGCAAAAGTTGTAGTGACCCTGGATCTTTTTGGGAATACAATTATTGATTTGAGATCAAAAACACAGGTTAAGCAGATTGTTTGCGTCTCTTTACGGGATTACCTCCCTTCAAATGTTGACCCCAATACAATATTATCTGTTGAACCTAAACAAGCTGAAGATGTCTATAAGTGGAAAGATATCATAAATAAATATCCAGCACAACCTCCAAAAGTGACGGTAACAACTGAAGATATTGCACAATTACAATATACAGGGGGAACAACTGGAGTATCAAAAGGTGCAATGCTAACTCATAGCAACCTTACAAAACAGTTACAGCAAATTGACGCCTGGGATACAACAATTCACAGAGGTGATGCAATGACAATGGTAGGTGCATTGCCATTTTTCCATGTTTATGGATTATCAACTGTTATGAATTTAAATATTTATGATGGATTTAAAACAATCCTGACAGGAAGGCCAACACCAGAATCTCTTATTGAAATAATCCAAAAGTATCGCCCACAAATTGCGTGTCTTGTCCCCACTATGTATATAGGAATGCTCAATCATCCGGATTTTGAAAAATTAGATCTTACATGTATTAAGCGATTGATGTGTGGAAGTGCCCCTCTTCCCTTAGAAGTTATAAAGGCATATGAAGAAAAAGCTGGTGTTCATATTAATGAAGGATATGGATTAACCGAAGCATCACCTGTTACACACTCAAATCCATATGGAACTGTACAAAAATCTGGAAGTATAGGAATTCCATATCCAAGTACAGAAGTTAGAATTGTTGACCTTGAAACAGGAGAAAATGATGTCCCTGTGGGTCAGCCAGGTGAAATGATTATTAAAGGACCCCAAATAATGAAAGGATACTGGAATAGGCCAGATGAAACAGCCAAAACTATCAGGAATGGTTGGCTCTATACCGGAGATATTGCAATAATGGATAATGATGGCTATTTCTTCATAGTAGACAGGAAAAAAGATATGGTAATATCTGGCGGCTATAATGTTTATCCGCGCGAAATTGATGAAGTTTTATATACTCATCCCAAGGTTCTGGAAGCTTGCTGTATAGGGATTCCTCATCCTACAAGAGGTGAACAAATTAAAGCATTTGTCGTTCTCAAAGAAGGTGAAACTGCCACCGAAAAAGAAATAATTGATTACTGTGCAACAAAATTAGCCAAATATAAATTACCAACAATAGTTGAATTTAGAACAGAATTACCCAAGAGTAATGTTGGGAAAATATTACGAAAAGTCCTTAGAGAGGAGGAAATGCAGAAGCTTAAATGATTAAGAAGTACTTAAACCTATTATATGAACAATTCAAGCCACTAATTCATTTATAATGAGTGCTGGCATCATAATGTTTTTTTAAAACCAGCACTCATTGAAATATCTTTCTTTTCTATTTTTGCCTTCTACAATTTATACCTATCTTAACTTATTATTTTTGGAAAATATACTTCATTGCCAATCATTTAATCATTTTTAGTACGGAGGGGAGTTTATGTTAGAAAGAACTAAAATACCAAGAAATGACAGTAACGACTATACTCTCGAAATGGCAAAACTACGTCAAAATTTTATCACAACAATGACAGGAACAGAATTACATCATGTTAGTTCATTTTCTTTTGATCCAAAAGTTCTTCCGGGAAACATTGAACATTTTACAGGTGTAGCACAGGTCCCTATTGGAATAGCAGGGCCACTTTTAATACATGGCGAACACGCCAATGGCGAATTTTATGTTCCATTGGCAACTACCGAGGGTACATTGGTTGCCAGTTATAACAGAGGCATGAAATTATTTTATGAGGCTGGTGGAATTACTACAACAGTTAGTGATGATTCTATGCAAAGAGCTCCTGTCTTTGTTTTTGAAAATGCCATCTTTGCTCGAAATTTTGGAGAATGGATTGATGAACATTTTTATGATATTAAAGAACAGGCAGAAAGCACTACAAAAACAGGTAAACTAAAAAAAATTGAAAAATTCCATGTTGGTAATATGATGTTTTTACGATTCAATTTTTCAACTGGCGATGCAGCCGGTCAAAATATGGTAGGCAAAGCAACATGGGTAGCATGTAACTGGATAATGAAAAACAACCCTACAATTAAACGGTATACTCTTTCTGGGAATATTGATACCGATAAAAAATATTCTCATCTTAATACTTTGAGTACTAGAGGAAAAAGAGTTACAGCAGAAATAACAATTCCCAGAAAACTATTTATCGATTTTATGAAACTCCCACCAGAAGCTGTAGTAAAAATGAGATACACCACCACACTTGGAGCATTTATCTCTGGAGCCAACAATAATGGACTTCATTCTGCAAATGCTATAACTGCTATCTTTATTGCAACTGGTCAGGATGTTGCAAATATTGCAGAATCATCATCTGCAATTGCCTATGCAGAAGTAACTGAAAATGGGGATTATTATTATTTTATTACATTACCTTCATTAATAATTGCAACGTACGGTGGCGGAACAGGGTTGCCAACTCAAAAAGAATGCCTTGAAATCCTGGGTTGTTATGGTGCAGGTAAAGTATATAAATTTGCAGAAATTATTGCTGCAACAGTTTTATGTGGTGAATTTTCACTGGCAACAGCAGTGATTTCAGGAGGAGAATGGGTTTCCAGTCATGAAAAACTAGGAAGGAATAGATAATTTTTATAACTCATCAGTTTTGCTTTCATGCAACATCTTCTCTCGTATCTGACACATTTTTTCATAATCAAAATAGTATTTTTTGGATTCATAAATTTTTTTAAATTTAACTTTGTATTTCTTTGATTCAAAATATTCTTTCATTCGTTTAGATACAGGAAATATTTGTTCTGATGGATCATAAACCTGCGGATTGTTTGTATTTTTATCAATGATAGTCCCTGTAATCATACCCCATGACATATCCGAAAGCGAATAACCTTTAATATCACGCAGGATAGCTCTTAATATTGCTTCATGACTTGGATTAAAAAATTTGAATTTTCGTGAATACATTACTGCACCATGGAAATGATCAGGAACATCCATGAAACCATCCTTCACTACCTGCTCACCAACTATGTACATTAATTCCATCATATAATTTAAACTCCCCAGTCCTGGCTTTGATTGGCCAGGCAGTTGTGGTTTATTAGGATCAAAAGTTGCTTTAGGATTTTGAGCAGAAAGCCATTCAATCACAACCATATCCAATGACGTTGGAGCATCATATTCCTCACAGAACCTCTTTTGTGGCATAAAACGAGATTCAGAAACTCTTAAATCTATTAAGAGATGTTCAGGATCCATCTTTTCATAATATATTTTTAAATAATGTATTTGAGCATCGTCTTTATCTATATCAATTTGAATGTTATTAAATCCTAATCCTAGTAGATGGTCAACCAGGCCAACCTTTTTAATCATTCCATAAAGAGTATCTACATCCAACCTGTTTAAAAATAAATTTTTATTTTGACTGCTCAACGCAAAATATCCAAAACTCCCTTCAAGATCCAGCGATCCAAAATTTTCTGAAAGTGTTTTCCCAGAATCAATTGGTTCAAAATATTTTAATATAGATTTTTTTTTAGGTTTTCTCACTCAAATTTTCTCCTTTCGTTTATTCTGACCATCTATCTGCATTGTACACCATCTTTACCTGTAATAAAAAATGATCTATATTCCTCAAGTCAATTATTGGCACAACCATCATTCGTGCAAATTTATCATATTCACGGACCTGCAATAATGCTTTTCTATAATCATCATTTAATGTTTCACCAATAATTATAAGTCGTGCATTAGATTGTTGATAAAACTTTAAAAGTTCCCTTGGATCATTTACTGTAAAAACATCTTCAGTGGGAAGAAAGTCAGGTGAAATTTCTATTCTGCAATCTTTTTTACGTGAAACTATCGCACTTACCAGGTCAGTATTTTTTTTAAATCTCTCAACATAGCTGGTTTCAGCATGCGGCTGTAGATTTACAAATATAATTATTCCATTTTCTGAATTACGATAATATATCCGTTTGTTCCTATCTAAAAGTCTTTTTACCTGATTCCATTGTTTATAATCAATTGGATCGTTATGTTTGAAAACCGTAATTCTTTTCCCTGTATGCTGGTCATACGAATAAATATCTCCAATACAAATCAAATAACGTTTTCGCTTTGTCAATGTGCTAACTCTATCAAGTGTCTCCAGCTTACGGTCAATAGTAATAAAATCAGCTGAAGCGTACGGTACACGATACTCAGCAGGATATAATGTGGATAATAAACTATAAACTATTTCATCATATTTAATTTCAATTGCTTCAATTCCAGCCTGTTCAAATCTGTAAATATCATCAACAAATATTTGATCTGATTCATGATAGGTTTTCCCCTTTATTGTATAACTTTGCAAATATTTACAAACACAAGCGGGATTATTTTCCAAAACTTTTTTTATTTGTTCAATTTTTACCAGCATTGTCTCAATTTAACATAATTACATTTTAAAATACAATCAAAACAATATTTTAATATTGAGTTAAATATCCTATTAAAATAAGTATAATAACTGAATATTCGTTTATTCAAGTATATTTTATTTATTCAATAAAAATTTAATTAAATTTCATTTACATTATTTATAGTTCTAAATTACTGTATACATCTAACCAGTCAATTATTAACAAAATACCAAAGAATGCACACTAGTATCACTTGCAGATGAATGATTTTAATCTTTACATATGTAATATGTTAAGAATAACTTCTTTTATAAATCGATAATATATTTATATAAATTTACAGCATTTTTAATTTTTGAGTTATCTATCTGCCCAATTTTTATTGAATCACCATAAAGTGTGGATATAACTTCAAGCTCACTTTCTATATTTTTATTTTCCTCAGATAAAAATAATACAATTAAACCTATCATTGGCCTGTAGTTTATGCATGAATAAGATTTTAACTTATTTAATTTATTTGACAGATACCTGAAAAGACAATAAATGTACTGATCCTCATATTTTGATTTAATAATCACATATTTTACATAATCATTAGATTTGGCAATATAATAATAATTTTCAAACACTTTAAAAACTTCATGAAAATAATTTGAGCTCAAAAAAAGAGATCCCTTATTTATGGCTAAAGATAATTCAATTAAAGAAAAAATTGTATAGATACAATTGTAATATAATTCATTTATTATTTTTTGATTAATTGTAAATTCCTTGTGTACCCTGACAAATACCACCGGGCAGAAAATTTCTATAGTTGTTGGACATGGGATATTTAAAAACGATATAACTTTTTTAACCATAGGAAATGTTGAAAATGCCCAGATTAAAGAACTCTGATCTTCAAATAACTTCAACCGTTTTTCATATAATTTATCATTTTTTAAAGAATTGATATCTATTATTACACCTTCTGGTTGGCTGATAATTTTTTTATACAGATCATCTGATAAGGTTATAAAAAAATCCCTGAAAATGATATCATTAAATGAATTGATCAAAATCCCAAAGTAATTTTGCTTAAAATCATACTGGAATATTAAAGCCTCATAAAATCCTAAAGATTTAAGTTTTTTATTTAATTCTTCTCCTAAAAATTGCAATGTATTTTCATATATTATTTCAGGATTAACAAATGTTATTGCATCATTAAAAGATCTGCTTAAAAGAGTATAGTATAACTTATGGAGGGAATTAAGCAAGCTATCAGGATTATCAATAGAATCCTGGGGTTTATAAATTACTTTAGCAACTAGTTCTTTAAATTCTGTGTTGAATGTTTTTTCACGTATTTTTTGAATTTCATCACTGAATTCAATATTTTCCAAAGTATGCCTCACCACGAATCAGGATAGTTCCAGCATTTTCTGTAATGCCATAAATGCTTTAATCCTGGTATCTTCTTTTACAGTTACTATCGGTTGTTCATCCTGTAACGCTTTTAAAATTTTTTCAAGAGTAATCTTTTTCATATTTGGACACATAAAACCTTTTGAAGCAAGTATAAATTCTTTTTCTGGCGCAATTTTTTTCAACTTATGCAGCATTCCTTCTTCTGTTCCAACAATAATTTGCTTATGTGGAATTGTGTTTATATTTTTTACCATCTGTCCGGTTGACCACACGTTATCGGCCAGGTCAATGATTTCGGGCCTGCATTCAGGATGAACTATCACATATGCTTCTGGATATTTTTGTTTTATAGCAATCAACTCTTCCTTTGTAAAACGATCGTGAGTTGGGCAAAATCCTTTCCATGGGATAATTTTTTTGGAAGTAAATCGTTGAACATAATTAGCTAAATTTTTATCGGGAATAAATAAAACTGTATCATTTTGTAACTTATTAACAATAGTTACAGCATTTGCTGATGTTACACAAATGTCAGAAGCAGCTTTAACTTCAGCAGAAGAATTAATATATGTAACCACTGCAGCATCAGGATTTTTTTCTTTCATATTCAAAACATCTACTGCTTCAGCCATATCCGCCATGGGACAGCCTGCTGAAAGATCGGGTAAAATTACTTTTTTTTGTGGCGATAGTATATATGCTGACTCTGCCATGAAATGAACACCACAGAATAGTATTAAGTCAGCATCGTTATCTGCAGCAATACGCGATAACTCCAATGAATCGCCTGTAAAATCTGCAATATCCTGTACCTCTGGTTTCTGGTAATTATGTGCAAGTATTATAGCTTTTTTTTGCTTTTTCAACTTCTCAATTTCTTTTATCAATACTACACTCCTCATCCTATAAAAATTGGTATGTACATCAATACAATCACAAAGTGCAATATTTAAAACTTCAAGAAAATTTTATTAAAACGAATATGAAAGTGAAGCACTCAATGAGTGTGAAAAAAATGATTTTCCTGCAAGACTGGATCGCAAATAGGGGTTCATACCTTTATATCCACCACCATTGCTACCACCATGTCCCCCACCTGATGTTGAGGTTACAGAAGGAGGATTGTAATAATCTATATTATAGGCTAACAATATTTTTATGGCATCAAAGAATTTTTTACTTAAACCAAAATCAGCTCCAAAGATTGTATAATCACCTGAATCAGTTCCAGCATTAATTCCTGCCATATATACTGTTTTATCACCATATACAGACATGCCTATTCTTACAATATTTTTATCATAGGTATAATCCAGATTTGAAAAATTATTGGACAAATAATGATATTCCAATTCATAACCAATGAAATCATTTATATCATAACTTAATGAACCAATAAATGTTTGGTCAGTAATATCAATAGCACCATTATAATTGTATCCCTTATTTTCTCTGCTGTAATCTAAATCAATGGTTGCATCTCCAATATAAATGCTGCCATTAGCCATATACATTTTGCTGGTATATGAATTTTCACCTTTTGTTAGTGAATAACCCCCGCCTAAGTCCATAAATTCACCAATTGTCAGTAAAGTTTTAATCTGTCCCTGCCATGTATTAATTTCAGTAAAGTTGCCCATACCATCTGTTATTTGCTGATTAATAGTATACATGCCTGTTGCTTCAATCTTAAAAAAGTTTATGTCATATGCAATCCTGCCAAAGGGCTTATATGCAATATTTGTATCAGAAATACCAGAAGAGTAAATACTTTTGAATCCTATCGTTGTTTTAATTTTCTCAGCAAATAATGTAACTGGATGGCATGTTATAATTAAAACAGTTAAAAAGATTATGATAAAATATTGCCTTTTATGAAAACTCATAACATTCCCCTTTTAGAAAGTTTGAATCTTTACGAACTAAATTATCATTACCACGAATCGGATAATTTTGTGAAAAATATTTTATTATGTATTGTAAGTACCTCAACGTTTTATTACTATGCTATTTAATTTTTTTATACTATGTTTCTTGTAAAATTTGAGGTAAATTATTCCATTAATTAACAAGATAAGCCATGCTTTTTATGCATGGCTTATCAATAGCACTCCATTGAATTACATTCTTACTTTGCGGCACCTTTCTGTTCTTGTTTAGCTTCTTTCTTCTGTTCTTTTGCTTCTTTCTTTTCCTGTTTAGCTTCTTTCTTAGCCTCTTTCTTCTGTTCTTTTTCCTGTTTCTTTTCTTCTTTAGTCTGTGCTTTTTCTTCCTTCTTAGCTTCTTTCTTCTGCGTCTGCTCCTGTTTCTTTACTTCAGCTTTCTGCTGTACTTCAATCTTTTTTTCCTGGCCAACATTCTTTGTGGCTTCTTTAGTCTGTAGTTGTGTCTGTCCAAATACTGCCACAGCAAAAAGCAGTGATACTAATGTTGCTAATACCTTTTTCATACATCCTCCTGATAGAGTTTATTTTAAAATTTTTTGTTGATAAAAATTATTGTTTATCAACTCTTTGCAGTATAATACAATCCAACTGAAAAAAAACGGACAAATTTTTTTAAAAAAATATGATTTCCCGGGATGAACTAATATCACTATATTCAACACATTATAAAGAAATTTTTAACTATATTTACCATTTAACTGGTTCGCATGAAACCGCTGAAGACATTTTACAGGAAACATTTATTAACATAATAGAATATTCAAAAAAGAACATCATCAATCACGATACTGTTAAATCGTTATTATACAGAACAGCACATAATTTATCCATTAACTATCTCAAAAAAAATGAAAAAACCGATAGTTTAGATGATGATATCAATTACTTACCAGCAGCCAGTACAGTGGATGATGACTTATTTGCCAAAGAAATTCATAACGAAGTTTCAAATGCACTACAACAGCTGGATACAGTAAGCCGTTCAATATTTATTATGAAAAGAGATAATAATTACACAAATGAAGAAATAGCAAAACTTTTACATATATCCGAAAGAACTGTGCGACGAAAGTTACAATCTACATTATCGCATATACTATTGCATTTAAAAACTAAAGGATATTTTGAAGAATGAGTAAACTACTCCACTGCTAACTGGAGGGTTAATATTTTTTCAATAATGAGTTAAAATTTACACTATTGTGTGTCCAAAATTTGTGATACAATTGTATTATACATAAGGGTACTAAATATGTTATGAAGCATTTAGATGAACTCACATTGTTTGCTCTGGCAAAAAATAGTTTATATGGAGATGATGCAATAAATGCAACACTGCATATTAAGCAGTGTTATATTTGTTCTAAAAAGTTACAACTGATTCAGGCTACTATCGCCCCACAAAAAATTGTTGAACCATCCCGTGATATTTTAACTTCAATACTGGAATATCATTCAAAATCAGTATCACAAAAAGAATCATTCTTTAATACGATTTTTAATTTTATTCAGACATATAAACGGTCTCTGGCTTTCACCACAGGTATTGTAATCTTAGGTGTTGCATTATTATTAAGTATTAAGCCAAATTACAAATCTATTCCGCATATACTGTATATTGCAGGTAAAGCCAGTAATACTGTCACTACCCAAACCATCAACGAAGGCCACAGGATTATATTGAATGAAAGTGATTCAGCAGTTTTGGTAGCTAACAATGACATTAAGTTCAGATTGGCTGGTACTGTTGATTTAACAATTTCAAAGTCCAGGTATAACACTGCATTAGATAAAAAGAGATTTCAGTATATTTTATCCAACGGTGTAGCAAACATAAAATCATATAGTTCCCATGAAACTATGCAGTATGAAATAAAAACACCTGATGCTGTTATCCAACCACTTGGTACAGAATTTTACATTAATGTATCACCTGAAGGAACTCATTTATATATTGTTGAAGGAAATGTAGTTATAAATAATACAGCAACTGGCCAAACCATAAATGGTGAAATTGGGAAATTATATACAATAAATAAAAATGAGATCTCTGTTTTTGATATTGAGAAATATCAACTCCAGTGGGTTAATAACATTGATATGTCATTTAACGATTTGTTGGATAATCCGGATTTTGGGGAATATTCCGCAATCAATTCCAATATCAATGATAATACAGGTAAAGAAAGTTCTACTGAAACTAAGCCAGAAAATGTTATCGTGCCCGATAATCCTGATAATAATGAAGAAACTGAATCATTGAAAAATAGAAATGATATTCAGGACATTAAAGAATTGCAGAACGAAATGCGACAGTTGAAAAAAGAATCAAAGCATAAACACAGGGAATAATGATATTAATATACCGACATCTAAAACAGCTGAATTGTACTCAATGTTATATATAGTGTGTTATTAGTTAATTATCATTGCTTCATCTTCTGCATACGGTTTTGCTGAAAGGGGAAGTGATTTCCCTTTCATCATATCAATCCTGATATCTTTTTCATACCAGAGGTCATTGAGCCACTGTTGAAATTTATTTTTGAATACTGGATCATCAACATAATCTCCAATAAAATCATCAGTAACTGGAATCTCCTCAACATGCACCTTGATAACATTTACCCTGCCACATAAAAAATCCCAGAATGACATTCTTCCCTGCGGGTATACAATGGTAACATCCAGAATGGACGTAATCATGTTGCCCATAGTTGAGAATACAAACCCAATACCCCCTGATTTTGGTTTTAAGAGATTTTTATATGGTGATTCCTGCTTGGCATGTTTTTCCGGTGTAATTCGTGTCCCTTCTACAAAATTCATAATGGACACGGGAATATATTTAAATTTCTGGCATGCTTTTTTGGTAACTTCAATATCTTTCCCTTTTAGATGAGGATATTTCAGTAAAAATGATTGGGAATATCGTCGCATAAATGGAAAATCCAGTGCCCACCACGCTAACCCTAAAACTGGTACCCATATTAATTCTTTTTTTAAAAAGAACTTTAAAAATGGTATTTTGCCAGTCAAAATTTTTTGCAGTACAACAATATCTGTCCATGACTGATGATTGGCAATAACTATATACCAGCTTTTCTTGCTGAGATTTTCTACGCCAGAAACATCCCAGTGTATTGTACGTGTCATTTTTAAACCAGCGTTATTACAGTATATCCAGCAACATGCAATAGTATCCAGTATGTTATTTATAAACTTACGCCATATTTTTACAGGTATGATTTTTAAAACTGCAATTGGAAATAAAAATGAAGCCCAGAATAATGTATTGAGTACCAGTAAAAGTACAGTAACAACTCCAGTGATGCTTTCTTTAATTTTTTTCATTAATCTTCTCCTGAAAATTGAATTTCTTCATCGTTATTCTGAACCTGACATGGAATCTATTACTCTATTACGTTTACTATCAATCCTGTCCCGGTGCAATAATGGATAAATAGGATTTTTTATTTACTGACCGATTTATACAAACCAACAACCCATTATAAAGACACCGGTAATCAGTAAACGGTTGCAAAATTATTTTTCAAAAAGAAATAATTTTGAACTGTGAGGAATTAAATCAAAGTTTTTTGTTTGGGCGGGTATTTTTGTATTCTTTTCAATCAAAAATATTTTAGAATAATTATTAATTATTTCCTGTTCAAGTGTTGCTTCGCAGGTAGTATCATCTACATTTAATAATACACCCAATCCTTTTGCATTATAGAATGAACGTAATGGCCTCAATACATCATTACAATAAATATCTCCATCCTTTGCCTTGTCAAATAATGCAATTGCCTGTAATAGCATTTCACGTTCAGTAGCAGAATAATCAGGTAACCTATCGGATATTACAAGCATACCACCCAGCGCTGTTATTACATTATAAAGCGTTTGTCGTTCTTCAGGATTAAGTTTTGTTTTATGCTGACGTATCATAAGACAATCAGGGTCGTTAACCCAGAAGCGGTTATGCATAAATGAACGATAAATACTGCTGCAAATAGCTGAACGTGTTGAAATTCCTGAATCACTATTAAATAGTTTATCAAAAAATGTCCGCCCCCACTGCGGTGCAACATCAGGACCAATACGCATTGCATCGACATACCCAATGCCCGCCTGTAAAGGCATCCCACATCCCAGTACAAACGCATTACCGCTTACTTTTCGTATTCGGGCAACCGCCTGTGCCAGCGCTTCATACCGTGACACGGTAGTATTGTGTCGCACTCCTGGTAGTGCTGCTGCATACATAAAATCTAATTTGAGATATTCATATCCCCATTCATACAATAACGTATTAATGGTATCTTCAATCCAGCTTAACACTGCAGGCTGAGAAACATCAACTGTATAGTAATAACCACCCCACGCAGGATTGAAACCAGCAACAACAGGTTTTCCATTGTTATCCTTAAGAATCCAGGATTTATTTTCTTTATAAATCCTTGAATCTTTTGAAACAATAAACGGCGAATACCAGATCCCAGGTGTAAATCCATACCCTTTGATGGTATCAGCAATATACCGCATGGCAGCCGTAAATGAGCCTTTAACAGTGGTCCACTCACCTATGGTAGTCTGATACCCATCATCTATCTGGATAAAATCAAATGGAATGGAATGTTCTTTAGCATATTTAGCATTGAGAAGTATTTCATCTTTGGTAATAGTATTATAGTAATAATACCAGGAACACCAGCCCTTGCGTATTGTGGTATTAAATGTAGGCGATAGTTCCTGTTTAATTGTCTCAGCATACGTCTGCAAAATCCTCCATGCATTCCCCTGCATAATACATACTGTATCAAGTATATAGTCTTCCTCAGCATCGCAAAATCTATCGACATCCCATATAATGGACAACAGTTTTGTGCGATAGTTATATTCAAAGGAAACAAACTGGTGAAATTGTCTGTGTACGGGAAGCTGCCCAAAAACATAAGCGTTTTGCGAGTTACTATCGCCCAATACAAACACCATATCCGATTGTACTATACCACGCTTCCCTTTTGGTGGATTGGCTGCATTTTCCTGATTTGCGATGACAAATTGTGGCCAGGGTTTGCGTTTCTTTGAATCTTTAAAAAAAGGACCAGTATATGTCCATGACTGATAGCCGTTAGCAAAACATGCTATATCATCCAAAGGCGAAACCTGAAATGTTAGAATTACTTTTTGTATATACAGACGCGTTAGGGGTTTTACTACACACCGTATTGAATCTTTATTACGTTTATACTGAAAATGTAAATTGTCATTTAAATAATTATCATGCTGTATAGTATGGCTTGATACTGTTTTAGATGTATCCTGAGTTTTATATTGTATTTCTATGCTATGGTCATCAATCGTTAGCTGCATTATATACCCTTTTTTATTTGCAATCGCTTTCTTTTACGATTTCACATTTAGTGATAAACAGCTTATTATCCCCTGCTATGTAATTAATTTTTACAACCTGGCATGCTTCAAGGTCCGCAAAAGAAACATTGGTATTATTTTTCATGATTACGGATTTTTCCTGTATATAAAATATTTTCTCTGTTTTTCCATGTTTTACCTCTATGTAATCTTTACCAATAAATATCAAGCGACCTGTAAAGCTTTTTTCTTTTGCAAAAACAACAACTGACAGAGAAAGAATAAGTGATACAATAACGATTATCCTTTTCATACTGCAACCTCCTGTTGTAAACGACATTATATGCCATGTATAGTATATATATTCATTAAATAGAATAAAAACAATTGAATTTTCTGCAACTACATTTTATAATTTAAATCTAAAATATAGAATTTTAATAAGCACTGTAAAATTCAGTAAAAAGAGGTATTAATGTTACAAATAGTAAAAGATTATTTCTGGATAATCGATTTTTCCATCAGTTTATTCATTCTATGTGTTATTTGTGTTCTTTATTATAAAAAATATATTTCATATTTTATCTGGTTATTGTTCTGGGCAGGCGTTTTAACCGGATTTATCTGGGAAATAACACTAACACTCATTGATGTTTTTAATATAGCTAATATTTTTATTTTCAATCTTAAACCACCAGTACATTATATTTTTATCGTTATCAGTCATTCTCTCTGGGATGGTAGCTTATTCATTATTGGAGTTGGGATAATATATTTATTTCTAAATAAACCACATTTTATTTCTTTTAAATTTAGTGAAATACTAATATTGATTATATGGAGCCAGATACAATCTATTATTATAGAAATTATAAGCATTCAATCAGGTGGATGGATGTATAAGCCATTATGGTGGAATCCAGTTTTATTTTTTATCAAAGATAAACCAGTAACATTATTGCCCCAATTTATATGGTTGATTGGTTGCATTATTTTTTATAGTACTGCTCTTTTAATTCACAAATCTTTATATAAACAATTTATAGTATTTTCACCACAGAACAAGTGACAGATCTTCAATATATTAGATCCAGAAATCGATATTAAAAATAGTTTTATGTCAAAATCACCAAATAAGGGTATTTTTATTTGTATAATAACAATAAATAGACAGCACTGTAAACGTAATTAAATATTTTTTAAAATTGATGTGTTTTAATCTTGACAAAAACTAATAAACATTTTGCTTTACATCGATATATTTATGTTCTTCCACAAGCTTTATAGTATAAGCTCTCCACATTTTTAGAGGACTTGCCCTTATATTAAATTCATAACTATTTTGATAAGGAGAAATTATGGAGTTAGCAAAACGATTATCAAAAATTAAGCCATCTCCCACCCTGGCAGTTACTGCGCTGGCTAATTCTTTGAAAGCACAGGGTATTGATGTTATTGGATTTGGTTCAGGAGAACCAGACTTTGATACACCACAATCCATTAAAAATGCTGCAGTTAAAGCACTGGAACAAGGTAAAACAAAATATACTCCATCAGGTGGCATTCCTGAACTAAAAAAAGCAATTGTTGAAAAATTCAAAAGAGACAATAACCTGGAATATAAAATTTCAGAGGTTACTGTAAATTGTGGAGGCAAACACTCATTTTATAATCTTATGCAGGTATTGCTCAACAGTGGTGATGAAGTAATTATCCCGGCACCCTATTGGGTATCATACCCCGACATT
>JARYLT010000086.1 GCA_029907515.1 Spirochaetota bacterium
AGAGCTGCTTATTTTATGATTTTCAGGGATCCTGCACATTACATAACAAACTATCCAAACAATGTAAAGATCACATATTGCGTCCAGGTATTTCACATAAGTAGGAGGTAAATATGCCATTAACTCAAAAAGATAGGAAAAAACTTCTAAATGCAGGTTTTCAAATATTGCGAAGGGAAGAAAACCGCCTTCTCATTAAGATATGTAATAACAACAATAATTGGGAAGTGCTTAAAAAATGCAGCAGCAAGAAAGAACTCAATGAAGTAATGAACCAACTCATTGAAATGCATATGTGCATAGAGGATAGATGAGAAAATTAAAAATTATATCATGGATTCTATCGTGCATCGTTTCATTTTTAGCAGGGTTTTATTTCAATAATATAAATCCCAAATCTGAACCTAAAATGTTAGTAAAACAAATTCAAGGTGAAAAAATACAGCATTCTAACATTAATTTTCAAGGTAAATATATATCATTTAATACTGCATCAGAGGGTAAGGGCAAAATATATACTCAAATTCCAAAAGAAATTATTCCTGAGGCATATTCCTGGTTATATAAAAATCATTGCATTCAGGCAGGTTTATTTTATCAATATCATAATCAATTATTGCGCTCCTTTTCACTTGCCTATTTTTATCGTTACCAAACTGTTTCTTTTGGAGCTGGTCCCATTTTTGGTGATACAATTGGTTTTAACATATTTTTTCAATATTGGTTTTCTGCAAAATAAATAAAATTTAATCCAAAAAACCATTTTTTATCTAAGTTATGTTTTGTTTTGCATCCCTAAAATTTACACCTTTGTTTCATTTATTTTGTTTTTTGATGGGATTTTTTATTAAAATCTCATTCAATTAATTTAGAATATCTTTTAATTTTTTTATAATTTCGCCGCTTTTTATGTTAAATTTTGGCGTTTTTTGGTTTTTTTATTTGCAAATAATTTGGTTTTTTAAATTATTAATTGTGGGTATATATAGGTAATGGTATTAAATGATGCGGGCAAAATGATTGAAAAATGGTATTTTGCAATCATGAATAAATTTCCCGATATCCATTGTGACCAACACATTATTATGCCCAACCACATTCATTTTATTATTGTTAATGTCGACCCTGGTATCAAAAACCATTGGAAAAACCATGATGAATTGGTAAAATGAGAAATAAATAAGGCAACATTCAAAAACTGTTATCATCCTTAAAAAATTAATTTTTATAAGTCCTATTATATTTAGACTTGATTTTTTTACTATAACAGCATAGAAAGAAATAAACTCTATTTTAAAGTGTTAAAAAATACTATGAACATTGAAGTTTTGAAAAAACAGATAATTGAAAGGCTTATGCCATTAAACCCTTATAAGGTCATTATATTTGGCAGTTATGCTTTGGGCACTCACAATCAGGATAGTGATATAGATCTCTATGTAGTCACAAATGATGATTATATTCCATCAGATTATAAGCAGAGCTGGGAAATAAAAGGAAAAGTTTATAAAGCACTTCAGGATATACGATTGGAAATTCCTATAGACGTTATAGTCCATACAAAAATTATGTATAATGAATTTCAAAAACGTGATAGTTCATTTGCAAAAGATATTTTAACTAAAGGTATTATTTTATATGGAGAGTAATAAAAAGTTACTGGCGCAAGAATGGCTAAAGTCAGCATACTTTGATATTAAAGCAATTGAAGCAATGATACATGACTCTGAACTATCAAATATAGCAGTTTTTCATGCACAACAATGTGTAGAAAAATCATTAAAAGGGGCTATTGAATTACTAAATATTTCAGTACCCAAAATACATTCTACAGCCAAATTATATGGAATAATTAAAGAGAAAAATATTATAAATATCGATGTTGATATTTTAGATAAACTTGATGACATCTACATCGATGCTAGATATCCCGGTGCATTAGGATTAATGCCCTATGGCAAGCCCACAAAAGAAGATGCGGAATTATTTTATTCCTTTGCAAAAGATGTGTATGAAAAAATAAGACAAATAATTGATTCTTGAGCTTTGTGTACTCATCACCCACCACAAAAAACTTCTTGCATATATTTGCTATTTATAATCACATTGTAATGTAATTACAAAATAATACCTCAGCTAAAAATTTATTATACAGGAGTACTGATATGACAATTATAACAGATGTTCATGCACGTGAAATTTTAGATTCACGGGGCAATCCTACCATAGAAGTTGATGTTGAACTATCTTCAGGGATTGTTGGCAGATTTGCCGTACCGTCGGGTGCATCCACTGGCGAAAACGAAGCAATTGAACTGAGGGATGGCGATAAATCCCGCTACAATGGCAAAGGTGTATTGAAGGCAGTGCAAAACGTAAACGAAATAATATCAGGCGCTGTTGTTGAAATGGATGCCATGCGACAGATAGAAATAGATAAAACGCTGATTGACCTGGATGGTACACCCAATAAAGCAAAATTAGGCGCAAATGCCATTTTAGGCGTATCTATGGCATGTGCCAAGGCTGTTGCTGAAACCTTTGGTATGCCTCTGTATCAGTATATTGGTGGAGTGGGGGCATGTGAGTTGCCTGTGCCAATGATGAACATATTGAATGGCGGGAAACATGCTGACAATAATGTGGATATTCAGGAATTCATGATTGTTCCCGTTGGCGCTGATTCATTTAAAGAAGCTTTGCGCATGGGAGTTGAAACGTTCCATGCATTAAAAAAGGTGTTATCCAAAAAAGGTTATAACACAGCAGTGGGCGATGAAGGTGGATTTGCACCAAATTTAAAATCCAATGCTGAAGCTTTTGAGGTAATATTGGAAGCAATTAAAGAAGCTGGATTCAAAGCAGGTCAGGATATTTATCTGGCAATAGATTCAGCGGCAAGTGAATTTTACAAAAATGGCAAGTATGTTATGGCAGCTGAAGCAAAACCTGAAAAGACTTCTGAAGAAATGGTTCAGGTATATATTGATTGGATAAACAAATACCCAATCATTTCAATTGAAGATGGTATGGCCGAGGATGACTGGGATGGATGGAAGCTGTTGACTGATAAATGCAAGGATAAAGTGCAGCTTGTGGGCGATGATATATTTGTTACCAATACCCAAATATTTAAAAAAGGTATAGAAAAGGGGATAGCCAATTCAATCTTAATTAAATTGAATCAGATAGGCACATTGACCGAAACTATCGAAGCTATTGAAATGGCAAAACGGGCAGGGTATACAGCAGTTGTGTCCCACCGTTCAGGTGAAACTGAAGACCCATCAATTGCTGATTTAGCGGTTGCCATGAATACAGGGTTTATCAAGACAGGATCAGCATCGCGTACTGACCGCCTTGCAAAATACAATCAGTTATTGCGAATTGAAGAGCAGCTGGGTGCTGCAGCAAAATTTAATGGCAAAAAGGTGTTTTATTCAATTGGCAAGCCGTAATAATAAATTTTCAATATTTCTGATTGCATTCATCCTCTTCAGTGTGTATTGCTTTGTGTTCAGTGAAAGTGGCATACTGGAGAGGATGAAGCTGCAAAAAGAGATAGCATATATACAGCTTCAGATTATACAGAAACAATCGGAAATTAAAAAGTTCAGGGAATTAACTGATCATGGTAATCCTGACAATTTATTATTGAGGGAAAGTATTAATGCAGGGTATATCCCTCAGGGAGCAAAAGTATTTGAGTTTCAGGATAAACAGAAAGAGCCTCCTCAGTTTCAACCCTCACAACAACCGGGCACAGAAAAATTTACCCAGTATATACAGTATGGCAGGATTTTATGGTTGATATTTTCTGTTTTGATTATTACCGGAATGTTGCTATATTATAGAAACAGAAATCAATTATAGTTATTTAATAAAATATGATACCTCATATATACACGCTTACTCAACGGGATGAACAGGTTTTACGCTGGCAGCTTAAGGGTACCACTGATGCTGTTGCTGGAATATTTGAAAAGTGTGATTATGGATTTCCCCAGATAGTATTGTTATCCCCTAAGGCTGGTAGCATGGTTGATTACCAGTCATTGTCCAATATATTATGGCTGACGTGCCCATACTTGAATGATGAAATACATGAGCTTGAAAATAAAGGATATATTGCAAAAATTGAAACATTTATTAATACTGATGAAGTGTTGAAACGTGAGATGCTGAAAGCACATTCTCATTTTTATTTTTTCAGAAAAAGCGTATATGAAAAATACATACATAAAGAAATTGAAGATGAATACTTACATGTCATGAAAAGGGGCATAGGGGGTTTGCAGGAACCTGTACATTTAAAATGCTTGCATTTGCACTATGCACATTATAGAATATGTGAAAGCAATATAGCTGGAAGGATTGTGTATCATTTATTACAGCAAAAGGTAAATTGCGATGATGCAATTTGTAGAGTCTCCTTACAAAAATGATGATGTCATAGTAATACGAAAACTCAAAAAAGATGGTAGTGTAGATACTGAAATTATACAAAGAATTACCGAAATTTTACATAAAAATGGCCTTGTTATCCTCCCTGTTGACTCACAGTATGAATTAGTTGGTATTGCAAATGCAGCGGTTGAGCATAAATTAAAAACAATTATTAAATCAAGAACAAAAAAATTTGTACGCCTGATAGCATCATTTAAAATGCTGGAATCCCTTGCAATGGTTACCAAGTTTCAATATGATTTTCTGCACAGGATATGGCCGGGTGAGGTTACTGCAATTGTGCCACGGAAGGAAGATATATCGCAGGAAATAGCATTGCGTTTTCCCAGGACAAAGTTTGTTCAGGAAATAATTGAAGCAGTAGGGCAGCCTCTCTTTGCCACAAATATTCTCAGGGTAACAAAAGGGTCAAATAAGCACTCTGATATTATTCGTGTATTTGGAAAAAAAGTTGATGCCATTGTTATTATCGAAGAGTTGTGCAAACGTCACCCTAAGCCAACACTCATAAGCCTCTTTAATGGTAAACTCAAGATATTGCGGCCAGGGAAAATCTCTTCCGAGGAAATTCAGTCATACTATTATTTAGGCAGCTGTGATGAGGAAATGTAATTATCCGGGTTTGTTTACATCAACGTGTTTAAGATATATATAACTATCGCCAAATAACCTGATCCTTCCGTATAATGGCAATGAATAGCCCTCGGGCGCTTTTGCCATTTGCTGCAGAATGTTGCTCCGTGCACATAATTTTTTTCCAATGGAATCATAAAAGTAACCATATATGCTGTTGTGGTAATTGACAAGCACTACGGTGGTTGAAGGCTGTTCGTCAAGGCGCAAAGGATCACGGATTGTAATTGTGGTGTTATTAAATGTTGCCTGATAGTAATTCTGTGAAAGAGGCTTGAGACCTGATACATCACTGGTATTCAGTAATAGATAACTATCAAAAAGAACAACAAACCACATACCATTACGTTTGAAGGTAATCCATTTGTATGTGCAATTGTGTACGTCATCTTCCACAAATTTATTTGTGGAAGTAAGCTCATCATATAAGGCTTTCTTCTGAGTCAGCTCAGGGAAATGCTTCAGCTGCTCTTCCTGCAGTTCAAGAATCTTTGAATGAATGTAGTACAGCGCAGATAGCTGGATCTCAGTATTTGTAACCTTTTGATATGAATCAATGAGGGCTTTTAATTTAAGGCAGTAGTTGTATCCGCCTAACGATGTGAAATGCGAATACACTTTCAATAGCAGATTGATTTCGTTTTCCAGCTGGGAAAAACATTCTTTAATTGAAATGTGTTCCTTTTCAAGTTTTAAGATAAGCTTTTCAATCTTCTTGTGGATTTCGTTAATATATTGAATATTGTTTTCTACGTATGCTCTATATGCCAGTAGCTCACTGTGTGTACTTTTAGTATCCATACAGGTTTATGTGTTCCTGGATTTTTTCTGCATTTCCTCATACTTCTGTTTAAACAGTTGCCCAAAGGCTGAAGAACCCTGACTGGTGTTAGATGCAATGAATTTTTCGTATGACTGGCGCTCTTCAATTTCCTGTGCTTTTTTTTCTGAAGCAATGCATTTCCTGTCATCGGCATTAACAGAAGTTACTACAACCTTGATGGTTGCTCCCACTTGATATGACTTTGTTATATCAGCATTGCGGTCAATTGCACACTGCTCTTTGGGAACAAACGCACGCACCTGATTTGGCAGCACCACAACAAGGCCTTTTGCTGTAATTTCTTCAATGGTTGCAGTTTGTATGGAATCACGCAGTGATTCATTGACGGTAAGCCAGGGATTTTCTTCGCTGGTGATAAGTTCCAGGGTGATTTTTTTACTGGTTTGGTCTATATCTATAATTTTAACCTGTACACTATCGCCCTCATTACATACTTCCCTGGGGTCATGTAACTTTTTGACATAGCTCATGCGTGAAAGTGGGATAAACCCTTCAAGGCCATTATCAAATTCAACAAATGCACCATTTTTAATTATTTTGGCGATAGTTCCTGTATAGGTATTTCCAACCTGATATTGACTTATATAATGCCATGGTTCGGGCAGTGTTTGCTTAATGCTCAATGTTATTTTGACTTTATTCCAGTCTAAATCAAGTATCTTTGCAGTGATAGTCTGTCCTGGTTCATACATATTCATGTTTGGCTTACGGCTATGCGATAGTTCACTTTTTGGCACAAAGGCATCAAGTGAATGTAGCGATACTAAAAGGCCTGCATCAAGTACCTGAACAACAGTAGCCTGAACTATATCGCCACTGTGTAATTGCTGTTTCAGCTTTTCTATGGCTTCTTCTTTGATTTTATCAAGCAGTGACCTTCGCGACAGAATGATGTTTTTACCCTGCTGCTCATAGCGCATAATGGCAAAGTCAAAGCTTTTATTCAGGTAACTATCGCTTTCCTGAATCTTTGTATCAATTTGCGATAGTGGACAAAATGCCTGAATACCACCAACGGAAACAATAAATCCGCCATTCGTTGTTTGTTTGATAGTTCCATGTACAGGTAACTGGTTTTTGTACGCTATATGCAAAAGATCATGCGAAACCACCCCTTTGCCAATTCGTGATGTCAGTACTATTTCACCGCGTTTGATAGCTGCAACATATGCGGTAATGGTATCACCAGCCTTTATGGTACGGTTGCCCTTATCATCAGTAAATTCCTGAGTGTCAATGACAGCCTCACTTTTGGATTGAATATCAACAAAAATGCTCTCACCGGTGATGAGAATGACTTTACCTGTAACGGTATCGCCAACTTCAAAATTATCGGATTTGATGAACGATTGTTCCAGTAATTCAGAAAAGTTTTCTTCATTGAAATTTGTTTGTGACATGAATGTAACCTGTTGCATTAGTAAATATCAGTGATGCAATGTACAATATTTAATGAAGCAAAAATTGTCAATATTGTTTTTTGTGGTCAACCTGCCATTTATTATAATATATTATTTTATTAACAAAAATATTGCTACATATCGATAATTAGATAAGCAAGGCCTGGTATAACAAATTTTTCTTTAAATTTTTATAATATGATATACAATACGTAGTAAATTTCCTTAATTATATATAATCGGAGGATATGAATGCGTAAACTGTATTTGATTATATTTATTATTGCATCCATGATAGTTACTACTGGTGTTTTTTCACAGGAAACCAAGAAAGATTCACTGGAATCTGAAGCACTTGTTAATGAAGGTAAACAGCTTGATCAGGAAATACTGACTTTCTGTAAAAGAATTGAAGAAACAATTGCCAAATACAAATTGATGTCTATAAAAGATATACGGTTATTGCCATTCCAGATATCATACTCACAGGGTAATGACTACATTTATCTGGAAAAACATTTTTTTGTAAAGGATGATCTGGTTCCAAGCAAGATCAAGTTAAAGAAATTAAAATCTATCAAAATTTATACCAATGGAACAACTGTGAGCAAGCTGGAATCAATAATTCGGGAAGAGAATTATTATGAAAACACCGTTTCAGAAGTAAAAATAATTGACCCAACACCCACTGCATTGGGCACTGATGATATTGTGTTTTCATATATACGTGAAAATAAGGTAATTCTAACAGAAAAACGATTATCTGAAGTTAAAAATTCAACAGCATTCCCCATTCAGAACCAGTTAAAGCGAGAATTTTATATACCCCATTTAATGTATTTTTATGATGTATTATTAAACATAGCTGAAACATATTATAAGGGTATGAAGGATGTTGACAGTACCATGACGGAATTTTTGAAAGATTCAACAAAATATTATTAATACAAACAGGGGCGGGATTCAAACCCGCCCCTGTTACTTTATTATGCTGTCTTCTCACGTTTTTTCCTTTCAAGTTCTCTCACTTCTTTTCGTAAAATCTTCCCTATTGCACTTTTAGGCAATGCGTCAATAAATTCTATATCTTTGGGAACCTTATAAGGTGCAAGCTTTTCCTTGCAATAAGCAATAATTTCCTCTTTTGTAAGTTGCTCACCAGGCTTTACCACAACAAATGCTTTTGGTGCCTCTCCTCTATATGGATCTGGCACACCAATAGTACATGCTTCAAGAATCTTGGGGTGCTGGAATAATATCTCATCAATCTCCAGTGGGAAAATATTGTATCCGCTTGAAATAATCATATCTTTTTTGCGATCAACTATTGTAAGGTAGCCATCTTCATCAATAGTTCCAATGTCGCCGGTATACAACCATCCATCTTTTAAAACAACAGCTGTCTCCTCAGGTTTTTTATAATATCCTTTCATTACCTGAGGGCCTTTAAAGCATATTTCACCCGACTGACCAATCCCCATTTCTTTTGTGCCAGATTCAACATCAACTATTTTAATGTCTGTACTGGGTAATGGTACACCAACAGTACCAGGTTTTATGTTCCCTTTCCATGGTGAACCTGTACCCATTGGCGAAATTTCAGTAAGGCCATATATGTTGATGATATCACCACCGGTTAATTCTTTCAGTTGCTTGATCGTCTCAACTGGCAGTGGTGCAGCACCGGCAATGAAGCCTTTAATAAAGCTTAAGTCCATCTTTCTGAATTCAGGGTTATTCAGTAACCCAATAAATATTGTTGGTACCCCGGGAACAAATGTTGGTTTGAATTTTTTAATCTGTTCAATTATTACTCCTGGTTCTGGTCTAGGAATAAGGATATCAGTCCAGCCACCCCAGATAGTAAGATTCTGAATTCCTGTAAAACCTGCTGAATGAAAAAAAGGAAATATGCCAAGCATGCTTCCTTCTCCTTCTTTGAGATCATAAAACCAGCTGCGGAGCTGCTGAACATTACATGACATGTTTGCATGTGTCAGCATAACACCTTTACTGATCCCTGTTGTGCCACCGGTATACAGGAGGGTTGCTACATCTTCCCATGATGATTCATCCTTAACGGGTACATCATCATATTGTTTCATCAAATCAAGAAACTGGCTTACATCTTTTGAAGGTTTTACCTTGCGGTACATTTTCTTTCTTACATACGGGAACAGTTGTTTTAATGGGAATGGGAGATAGTCATTGATGTGGCAGGTTATAATATGTCGTATTTTAGTATTGAGCTTTATGTTTTGAATCCGTGGTAACAGTAAATCCAGCGTGATAACTATGGAAGCATCAGAATCATCAAGCTGGTACTGAAGCTCACGTTCAGTGTACAGTGGGTTGTTGAGTGCTGCTATAGCGCCAATCCTCCAGATTGCATAATTGGCAATCACAACCTGAGGAATATTGGGTAACACTAAAGCTACAGTATCACCTTTTTTTACACCAAGCTCTTTGAGTGCTTTTGCAAACCTGTTTACCATATTTTCAAGGCTGGCATACGTAATTTTTTTCCCCAGAAAGATCAATGCGGTGTTTTCTGAAAATTTTTTAGCCGAACGGTTCAGAGCCTGGGGCATTGTGGTTTTGTCAAAGTCAATTTCACGGGGAACTTCAGCAGGATAATTCTTATGCCATATTCTTTCAAATGACATGGGAACCTCCTTTTAATTATTTGATACTATTTTCAAATAACAAGAGGAACTGAGCAAGTATTGATAATTAATACGATGTGAGTTACTCTACGTAAGCAATTGTAATATATGGTGGTGAGCAAACAAAGGCACGAGTGTCAGTATAATGTATAAAAACCGTTATGTACTATAAATAGTGCTTAATCCAGAGCGATTACTAAAGATAGCTTAATAACATAACAGTGTTATGTTATAATAGGTGATTCTCAGTGTCAAGCAAAAATTATTATTTAGTAACTATCTCCAATAACCGTATAAAGCCAAAAATGATGGTTATTGCAACAAGAATTATTGTTAACCTGCCAGACCATTTGTGGAGAGGTTTAACTTTCTGTTTACCTTTAGTTATCAAATAACCCAGAGTGGGTGTAATCAGTGCCATGAAACTGGTAACCAGACCACCAATTGCGTGAGGGGAAGCCAAGTGTGGATACCCTTTAGATTCTTTAAACAGTATCATAATAATCAATCCAGTTATGACTGATGTCACTCCAGAAAGTGCAGTTATACGGTGTTTTTTTAACCATTGGTTGGTTTTCTTTTTCATTGAAATGCTGGCAGCATAGAGCAGCACAACAAATCCAATAAACATAAATAATGCATGAAGAATAATTGGTAATGGTATATTCATGGCTAACCTCCACTTTAAAAAAAAGTTAAGAAATAATACTGGCATAATAGTATATTGTGGCTAATAGAAAGGTCAATAAAATAAAATTGGAACTACTAGTAAACTACAATAAAAAATTTGTGAAGAGCAAATTATATACTATAATTATATATATAAATTTTAATAAATATTATTATGAGGTTGTTTATGGGTTTGATAGTTGACAGGCGAGATCAGGAATTTGTGTTGTATGAGATGCTGGGATTGCAGGAATTATTTGCAACAGCACGTTTTTCAGACTACTCAAAAGATATGTTTGATATGGCAATTGATCTTTCAAAGCGTATTTCTGAAGAAGAAGTTTTGCCAAGGTATATGGAAGGCGACAGAGAAGGAGCAAAACTGGTGAATGGCGAAGTTAAAGTTCCTCAGTGCTATCACTATCTTCATAAAATAATGAATGACAGTGGTCTATTTACCATGGCAGTATCCCCAGAAGCAGGTGGTCAGGGATTTCCGTATGTGATTGATCTGGCTGCACGTGAATACTACGTATTCAATATGGGTTTTTTATTATATCCTGAAGCTGCAGTTGGTGCTGCACACCTCATTGAAGTATATGGTACTGAAGAGCAAAAGAAGAAATACATGTATAAGATGTATGAAGGGAAATGGGGTGGTACAATGGTATTGACTGAACCTGAAGCAGGTTCGGATGTTGGAAATTTAAAGACAAAAGCTATTCCACAGCCAGATGGGACATATAAAATTGTGGGAAGCAAAATATTTATTTCCGGTGGCGATTCAGACCTTTTTGAAAATATTGTACATCCTGTTCTGGCACGAATTGAAGGAGACCCGGCAGGTACCAGTGGTATTTCCATATTTCTTGTTCCCAAATATCTGGTAAACGAAGATGGTACTCTGGGAAGAAAAAATGATGTAACTATCACCGGCATAGAACACAAGATGGGATTGAAAGGTAGTGCTACCTGTTCAATGAGTTTTGGTGATAATGGTAATTGTTATGCTGAACTATTGGGTCAACCTCGCCAGGGTATGAAGATAATGTTCCAGATGATGAATGAAGCTCGTCTGGGTATGGGGCTGCAGGGACTTGGTACCGCTTCAATTGCATACCTCCATGCTTTGAACTATGCAAAAGAGCGAAAGCAGGGTGCTGATTTATTAAATATGCAGAATCCGGAAGCACCTCGTGTTTCAATTATCAATCATCCAGATGTTCGTAGAATGCTTTTATGGATGAAATCACATGTTGAAGGCATGCGTGCTCTGGTATATTTGTGCGCTCTTGCTATTGACCGCAAAGAAGCAAGTGAAGGTGAAGAAGCAGAAAAATGGCATGGAATTATGGAATTGCTGGTTCCCATAACCAAGGCATATTGTACAGATATGGGCTTCAGGGTAACAGAGCTTGCTATTCAAATTTATGGCGGCTATGGTTATTGTCAGGACTATCCTGTTGAACAGTTCATGCGCGATTTGAAAATTGCATCCATATATGAAGGCACCAATGGCATACAGGCACTTGATTTAGTTGGGCGAAAGATGTCGCAGAAGAAAGGGGCAAACTTCATTAATTTTCTTGGTGAGATTAACAAAACTCTTGCACGCTACAAGGATAATCCACGTCTTGCTGATATTTCAAAGGATGTTCAGGATGCAGTCAATTTACTTGCTGACATGGGCATGTTCTTTGTCCAGTGTGGCAAAGAAGGTAAGTTCTTAATTCCAATCAGCAATGCATATCCATTTTTAAATCTTATGGGAACTGTTGCATTGGGCTGGCTTCTTTTCTGGCAGAGTGGCATTGCGTATGAAAAGCTTGACGAAATTTGCAAACAGAATAATGTTGATGTAAATGATAAAAAGGCTGTTGCGCAACTGGCTAAAGATCATAAAGAAGCAGCATTTTATTCTGGCAAGATTCACAGTGCGCGCTACTATATTACACATGTACTGCCGCATGCGCAGGCATATGCAAAAGCAATAAAGAGTCAGAATCTTTCAATGCTTGACATTCCGGAAGAAAGCTTTGCGATAGAGTAAGCAGGTTGTCACGCGTCACAATCAACACTAAAGCGGGCTACTAAATGGCCCGCTTTTTTTATAGTAACTATCGCACATATAAAAAATACTTGCGTTAACGTTATTTTTATGACCGATAGTTACCAACTATAAATGTGGAAATGAGGTTTACGTGGCATATAAAAATTTACACAACTTTATTACTGCTTTAGAAAAAGCTGGTGAGCTGAAACGTATCACAGCAGAAGTAGATCCATATTTAGAGATTACGGAAATAGCTGACAGAATGAGTAAAACCGGTGGTCCAGCACTTCTTTTTGAAAAGGTAAAGGGTTCTTTATATCCGGTGCTCATCAATGCTTTTGGAAGCTACAAACGTATGCAGATGGCACTGCACTGCAATTCTTTTGATGACATTGGTCAGAAAATTTATAATCTCATTACCATGCAGCCTCCTAAAACATTAACCGAAAAAATAAAGGCATTGCTGATGCTAAAAGATGTTGCATCACTGATGCCCAAACAGGTGAGTAAAGCACCATGCCAGAAGCATGTGGTAACCGATGGCGCTTTACTTGATGCTCTGCCAATTTTAACATGCTGGCCAAAGGATGGTGGTCCGTTTGTTACATTACCCATTGTGATTACAAAGGATCCTGAAACAGGGATTCAGAATGCAGGTATGTATCGCATGCACAAGTTTTCTAACACAACAACCGGTATGCACTGGCAGTATAACAAAGACGGTGCACGCCACTATAGAAAATATTGTCAGTTGCAGCAAAGGATGCCGGTTGCTGTTGCTCTTGGCGGAAGCCCGGCCATTACATACGCTGCAACGGCACCATTGCCACCTGATATTGATGAAATGCTATTTGCTGGTTTTTTGGATGGTGAGCCAGTTGAACTTGTTACAGCAAAGACAGTGGATTTACTGGTACCTGCTGAAGCCGAGTTTATTATTGAGGGCTATGTTGATCCTGGTGATGAAACCATTGAAGGTCCCTTTGGTGATCACACAGGATTTTATTCTCCTGCTGACAGATATCCAGTATTTCATGTTACCTGTATAACAATGCGCGATAATCCTGTGTATCCTGCAACAGTAGTGGGTAAACCCCCAATGGAAGACTGCTATATGGCAAAAGCCACTGAGCGTATATTCCTACCTTTTTTAAAGATGCTGATACCTGAAATTGTTGATATTGAACTTCCGCTTGAAGGTGTGTTTCACAACTGTGCGCTTGTATCAATTAAAAAAGAATATCCCGGGCAGGCAAAGAAAGTTATCAATGCCCTCTGGGGGTTGGGGCAAATGGCATCGACTAAGTTTATTGCAGTGTTTGATGCAGACATACATCTTCGTGATTACAGCATGGTGGTATGGAAGCTATTAAACAATGTTGATCCGCGGCGTGACCTCATGATTGTGGAAGGACCACTGGATGCGCTTGACCATTCGGCAAGCTTTGCCAATTTTGGTGGGAAGATGGGAATTGATGCAACACGTAAAACAAAAGAAGAAGGCATGGGCAGAGAGTGGCCTGAGGAAATAACAATGTCATCGAATATTATTGAACTGGTAAACAAAAGGTGGAAAGAGTATGGATTTTAAGAAGCTTTCGCAACTTATTTTGATTGAACAAACGGTGTTTGCGCTGCCGTTTGCATATCTGGGTATTCTTTTTGCAGGCGGTGGCAGGCTTTCAACCTGGATATTTGCTTCAATTGCACTGATTGCTGCGCGAACTGCCGGCATGTGCTTTAACAGGCTTATTGATGCAGACATTGATGCAAAAAATCCCCGTACTAAAGACCGCGCATTGCCCAAAGGTGAAGTCACTCGTGAGGAAGTATTGCGTGTTGCAGTTCTTTCTTGTATCATTTTTGTGGGGTCATCATACATGCTTAATATGCTGTGTTTTTATCTTTCATTTATGGCGATAGTTCTTTTAATAAGCTATTCATATTTCAAAAGGTTTTCATCAGCCTCGCATCTGTATTTAGGATTGGTGGAAGCAGCTGCACCCATTGGTGGCTATTTAGCAACAACAGGTGAATTTGATCTGATACCGTTTATATTAGGCTTTGCCATTATGACGTGGATTGCTGGCCTCGATGTGGTGTATGCTCTCCTTGATGTAGACTTTGACAGGCAGGAAGGCCTATACTCAATACCTTCACGGTATGGAGTGGATAAAGCATTGGTAATTTCAGCGTTATTATATGTGTTATCGTTTAGTTCGCTTATTACTCTTGGTGTTATGACAGGCCGTAGAGAAGCATACTGGATAGGTGTGCTCTGCGTTGGTATTATTTTTATTTATCAGCAGAGGTTAGCTCGCAGCAGTGATTTGCAGCATGCAATAAAGGAATTTTTTAAGGTTAATTCATTCATATCACCAGTGCTGTTTTTAGCAACACTGGTTGATGTGTTTTTTGTTATGTAAGGTTACCTGCCTTTTACTATTTATTTGGCACTTTTACGCAAGCGCTCAAGCACATGCATAATGAGAAATACATGGGCTCAGATCTTTGTAATCACAATTTATGCTCCTTAGCGTATTCTGTGTATAGTAAAGAATGGTATATACTTAGGTTGCGAAAGATCACTGAAAAAGGATGTCAAAGCTGTTTTTGTACTACGTATTAGTACATAGCTATAAAATATTTTACACAGAGCATGAAAGAGTGCCGTTTTTTTGTCGAGCACCGCAGGACACGGCGGAAGCTTGTTTAAACATGGATACTTTGTGATATACAATGTTAATAGAAAAATAAAAGTAATTGTATTTGAGACTGATAACAAGCAAGAGCATAATACAAACGAAAGTACGCCAACGGTAGCTGTACAGGAGGTACGGCGTCATAGGGTTGCGTGCGTGGTTCGACAGGAGGTCACTGAGCATGTCGAAGTTCTCACCAACCGTGCTTCGATAAACTCAGCAACCGTGGTTCGACAGGAGGTCACTGAGCTTGTCGAAGTGCTCAGCAACCGTGCTCTGCCAGGATGGCGTCCGCAGCACGCTGGCAAGGATTGAATACATATTGAAGACAAAGGCATTTTTCTTT
>JARYLT010000087.1 GCA_029907515.1 Spirochaetota bacterium
CACCCTCAGGGCCGTTAAACTGGCCTTCTGTATTGCCTGTGCTGCCAATTGTTTTAACTATTTTGCCATCGGTGTTGATAATGAAAACTTTATTGTTTGCAAAATCGCTTACTGCTAAAAGACCTGACCTGTAGTCAATGCCATAGAGTTTGCCGTCAAGGTTGTATGTGCGTGTTAAAATGCCTTCACCGTTAGGATCAAGCTTGACAAGCTTTCCATTTGAAAAGGATGTTATATACATGTTTTTATCATTATCAATGGCAATATCTATGGGTGAGGAAAAACGGAACCTTCCTAAATCAACAGGTAAATATACTGCAGTTTCAATAAGTTCAAATGGATGTTCAAGAGAACTGTATATCGAACCTCTGAAATTAATCATATCAATTTTATTCTGAATAAGAGGATTTTCTTTGGTCATATCAAGCAGGATTTGCCACTGCTGTAGTGCCAGGTTTGTATAACCAGCCAGTTTATATGCACGTGCTAAATACTCATTTGCGGTATAGTAATCAGGATAAATCTCCAGCGCTTTCCTGAAAAATTCAATAGCAGCAAGGTAATGCATTTCATTAAAATGATACATACCTTTTGCCACTTCACTTTTTGCTTTCTGGAAAATAGCAACCTGTTTGTCTAACGAGAAGCCCCCATAAGGGATAAACGTCATAATAATAATTATTATATAAGTTATTATATTTTTATACACTGATAAACCTCTACAATTTAGTAACAATCATTAATAAACCCTTATACATTGATTTTTCCCTTAACATTACAAAAACAATACATAGAAAACCAGATTGATTTATTTATCGGTATAATTGGCATATTAAGTATATTATAGAAATAATTGCAAATAATTTAAATACTTTTAATATTAAAAATTTGTGTTTTATCAAAAAGTATGACATTAAGCAGCCTTGCAGGGATGCAAGGTGCAATGGGATGTGGGCGCGGACGTGAATGGACTCTATGCCGCAGCCTGCTATAGAAAGATTATTATATGCCTAAAGACATAAAGGCATTTCTCTTTGGCACTTTGTTTTGTAACCAAACAAAAGAAAGTGAAAATATTACTTAACATTAATACTTACGTGATAAAATCTGTGTTAAAAATTGTCCTGTATATGAACCTGCTACCTTTGCCACATCTTCTGGTGTACCCTGGGCAATAACACGCCCTCCAGCATCTCCACCTTCTGGCCCTAAGTCAATAATCCAGTCAGCACATTTAATGACATCTAAGTTATGCTCTATAACAATGACAGTATTGCCCTTTTCAACTAAACTCTGTAATACATCGATAAGTTTTTCCACATCTGCAAAGTGCAATCCAGTAGTTGGCTCATCAAGGATATACAGTGTGTTTCCTGTAGCCCGTTTGGATAGCTCGGTTGATAATTTTACCCGTTGGGCTTCACCACCTGACAGCGTTGTTGCAGGCTGACCCAATTTGATATATCCAAGCCCTACCCGTTTCAATGTTTCAAGCTTAGATTTTATTGATGGTATATTAATAAAAAATTCATAGGCTTCATCAACAGTCATTTCCAGTACTTCATATATATTTTTCCCTTTATAACGCACTTCTAATGTTTCATGGTTATAGCGTTTACCCTTACACACTTCACAGGTTATATAAACGTCAGGTAAAAAATGCATTTCTATCTTTTTAATGCCATCACCCCAGCATGCTTCACACCTGCCACCCGATACATTGAATGAAAACCTCCCAGGCTTATACCCGCGAATTTTTGATTCAGGTAAGCTTGCAAAAAGCTCACGAATTGGCGTAAATGTTCCAGTATATGTAGCAGGATTGGATCGTGGTGTCCTCCCTATGGGCGACTGGTCTACATCAATTACTTTATCAATATATTCTATCCCTTCTATCTTATTGAATTTACCGGGATAATCTTTACTGCGCATTTTCAATGAAGCCAGCGCCTTATACAAAATATCAATTATTAAGGTAGATTTTCCTGAACCAGAAACTCCGGTAACACAGGTAAACACACCCAAAGGAAATGACACATCTATTGATTTTAAATTATTTTCTGCTGCACCTCGTATGGTTAAATATTTTTCAGCCTTTCTTCGCTTTGACGGTGCTTTGATATACCGTTTCCCACTTAAATATAATCCAGTGATTGATGTTTCGTTTTGTTCTATCTCCTGCGGTGTGCCGTGCGCTACCACATAACCACCATCAAGCCCTGCACCAGGACCTAAATCAATGACATAATCTGATTCGCGAATAGTCTCTTCATCATGTTCAACCACAATTACCGTGTTGCCAATATCCCGCAATTCTTTTAACGTATCTAAAAGCTTTTTGTTGTCACGTTGATGAAGGCCAATACTTGGCTCATCAAGAATATACAGTACACCCGTTAAACCTGACCCAATCTGAGTGGCAAGCCGTATGCGTTGTGCCTCACCACCAGACAATGTACCAGCTGCACGGTCCAATGTAAGATAATCAATGCCAACATTGGAAAGAAATTGCAGTCGTGCTCGTATTTCTTTAAGTATCTGGCGGGCTATTGTCATCTGAGTTTCTGAGAGGGAAATGTCTTTAAAAAATTTTACTGCTTCTTTAATAGACATTGCACTTACATCGGCAATATTTTTATCAGCAACTTTTACTGCCAAACTTTCGGGCTTTAGTCTTTTACCTCCACACGCATCACACACACGATTGCGCATGAAGCCTTCCATCCACTCGCGCATCTCATCAGATTGCGTTTCTTTGTAGCGGCGCATTAAATTTGGGATAACACCTTCAAATTCCTTTGTAAAACGATACTGGGCTTCAAACCGTTCAATGGAATAATCAAACTTTTTACCATTTGAACCATACAACACAATGTTCTGTATTTGCTTTGGTAGCTTCTTCCATGGCGTATGGGGATCAAACTTAAGATGCCGTGCCAGTGTTAGCACCTGCTCCTGATACCAGTAACTTGTTGTTTTTCCCCACACAGCAAGTGCTCCGTCCATTAATGATTTATCAGGATTAGCAACAATAAGCTCTGGATCAAATTGCATGATAAAACCCAATCCGTCACAGGTGGGACATGCACCGTAGGGGCTATTGAAAGAAAACATGCGTGGCGATAGTTCCGGCAATGAAACATCACAGTCAGGACAGGTCATTTTTGTGGATATTAACTGTTCGTTATCATCCATGATTAATATGACCTGACCATCAGCTAATTCAATTGCTGTTTCAATTGAATCTGATAATCGTGAACGTATATTTTCTTTGATAACTATCCTGTCAATAATGACCTCAATAGAATGCTTTTTATTTTTATCCATTTTTATGGTATCATCAAGCGAATACACCTGACCATCAACTCTAACACGTGAGTATCCCTGCTGTTTGAATTTTTCAAACATATCCTGATACATACCTTTGCGACCACGCACAACTGGTGCAAGTACCTGTATTTTTGTCCCGGCAGTATGAGTAAGTACGTTTTCAACAATCTGGTCAATGGTTTGTGAGGTTATTGGTTTCCCGCACTTATAACAGTATGGCACTCCAACACGTGCAAAGAGCAAACGCAGGTAATCGTGAATTTCGGTTACAGTACCTACTGTTGAACGGGGATTGCGGTGAGTGGTTTTCTGTTCAATGGATATTGCAGGTGAAAGCCCTTCAATGAGGTCAACATCAGGTTTTTCCATCTGAC
Organism: Spirochaetota bacterium; assembly: GCA_029907515.1. Lineage (GTDB taxonomy): Bacteria > Spirochaetota > UBA4802 > UBA4802 > UB4802 > UBA4802. Next base: position 3,705 of record JARYLT010000087.1, read on the forward strand.
CCAAAAACTGCCTTGCATACGCCGACAATGACTCTACATACCGCCGTTGACCTTCGGCATAAATGGTATCAAAAGCCAGAGAGGACTTCCCTGATCCGGAAAGCCCTGTAATAACAACCAACTTTTCCCTTGGAATGTCAATAGAAATGTTTTTTAAATTGTGCTCACGGGCACCTTTAATGCGAATATATTGCTGACTCATATCTGTGTAATGTTAGTCGAACCACACATAGGACAGATAATCTCCAGATCTTCAATATCCTCATCTTTATGTTTTACTATTACATCTTCCCATCGGTAATCACAATCATCGCAGGCTAAAATCACAGCTATCTGTTTCTCATCTTCTTCCACTTCATCTTCTTCTATTAAATCATCTTCAAGCATCTCTTCTTCAAGTATCTCTTCATCATCAAATGTTTCTTCATAGAAATCATCTTCATATACTTCATCATCAAATTCTTTTTCAAAATCATTTGGCATAATCTACACCCTCTTATACTGATATTATTATGCAAAATACTACTATCAATATATGAATACTTTAAAAACTATCTAACAAAATTTTAAAAAAAACATAAAATTTTAAGGCATTTCCTGATTACACAGTTTTTACACTACAATACAAATGTAGTGCACAACTCATGCAAAAATTTTTAAAAAATTGCCATACCTTTTTGTCAAAAAAGTTAGTATATGAAAAATGGTCAATAAAAAAAGTTATTTTTTTATAGATTTTGGTTTTACTAACTTTGCAGGTATTTGCTTCATAGTTTTTTGTTCTGAATCCGACTTTTTCATTTCAATAGCTTCTGGCAATGTATCCAGTCTGCTCAGAAGTACATCCCACACACCAAAAAAACCACCTGCTGAAGAATATTCTTTAAATTCCACTGTTAAGGTTTTGTTAACAATAAATTCACGCGTTATTTTAATAACAACCATGCTGTTTGTTGCTGTCATTTCTCTGAATGCAAGTTGCTTAACAGGACTGTTATTAAAGTATATAATACACAAAGCATCAATTGGTGTTTTTTCAGGTTGATCAAATGTCACAAAATTTATATGCAGGTAATATGTACTTTCAGTTAAATTATTAAAGATAAGCCTGGAGCCATATTTTGAAATAAACCAGGCACAGTTATCAATAACTGGCCTATCATCGTAATTGACGGTACAATGATATACTTTACCCCAATCAGAAATTTTTTTGTAATCTAAAGCGGTTATCCAGTTCCAGTTAATTAAAAAATTATCCCCGGGAGAAAACGGATATATTTTTATAATAGGCGATAGTTCCTGTGAATAGCCTGTTGAACACAATATAAGTACTGCTATTGCTATAATGATAATCGTTGCTATTGTTCGTTTCATTATCACAATAGTTTCAAAATCTCACAACAATTGCAAGAAAAATTTCCATATTATGTAGTAGCTATGTGAACTCAGTGGGTTAAGAAGGATTTTTTTTCACACGTAACCACTGTTTATTTTTTATAATGTTAAGATAATATATACAGTATGATAATACTGTATATTAGTAAGTAAGAAATATAAATTTTTAATTGACATTTAAAAAAAACTATATTTTAAACTCCAAAAAAAAATACAAAATAATTATCATATACAAATAAATTCTTAAATAAGGAGGATTTTCCCATGAAAAAGCTTTTTCTCGATTTCACAAAGTATATGTGTCTGTTTCCCCTTATTTTAATTATTACTCTGTCATCATGTGGAGGTGGTGGTGATAATGATTCAGCTACGCCTAAACCAGGCTGGACTATTATGGTATACATGGCTGCTGACAATGATCTTTCTCTATATGTTAATTACGATCTTAATGAAATGGCTTATGGTATAAAAGACAATAGCAATGTTACCATCATTGCGTTATGTGATAAAGATAATAGCAATGATACAAAATTATATAAAATAAAACATAATGACTCAAATTTTACATTTTCATCCGAGCAATTGTTTGATGCAACGTTGGGAGTTACCTCAAATTCTTCTGAGCTTAATATGGGTGATCCCCAAACATTAAGCAACTTTATAGATTTTTGTAAAAACAACTACCCTGCCGATAATTATGCACTGATACTGTGGAATCATGGTGGTGGCTGGCGTAACAAAATGCCCAGACGAATTTCAGTAAATGATATTGATACTATTAAACAACTAATAGTGAGTAAAAAATATAACCAATCAAGCAAGTCACTATCATCATTATTTATACAAAAAACAACTTCACCAGTAAAAGCAGTATGCTGGGATGAAACAAGCGGTGATGATCCACTGACAATGGCTGAAGTGAAACAAGCCGTTAATGGAAAGGGATTGACACTTATTGGATTTGATGCATGCCTTATGGGAATGGTTGAGGTTGCATATCAGCTCAAAGACTGTGCACAATACATGGTTGCTTCAGAAGAAATAATTCCTGCATTTGGATGGGCTTATGATTATATGCTTGAACACTTCTATGCCAGTTCACAAACACCAGTTGATCTGGGAAAAGCTATTATTAATGGATATATTGAATCTTATGAAGGTTCTGGAGAAGCTGTCACATTGTCATTAGTTGATCTAACTAAAATGGATGCATTGGCAAATGCAATTGATACGCTTTCTAATTCATTAATAAGCCAATCTAATAAAAATTCCATTACAGCTGCACGCCATAAAACACTATCATTTTATGTACCCCATTACATCGATGTATACCATTTTGCTCAAAATGCATCATCATTTGCAGGTGCTACACAGGTAATGGAAGCAGTAAATAATGCTGTTCTTTATCACAGATATTTAGATGACACAGGTGAATTTGGATTTGATAATTCACATGGCTTATCAATATATTTTCCATTAGCTATAGATTCTAAATATGGTTGTTATGATGATGAATACCCAGATTATACTTCAATAAATATTGATTTTGCAACTAAAAATTGGAAATTTTTCATTAATTCATTTTATGCAAATACACAATATTATACTATTGAAACCTTTCAAAATACACATTATAATGATGATGCTGATACATATATTGTATTATTTTACAAATTCAAAGATTATCTTATTTATTTAGATGAAAATGATGATATTGATTTTGATAATGATAACTTCTACTCAAGAATAAGATTTCCCTTAGGTCCTGGTATCAATTATTATATTTTATCCTTAGACATTGGTGATACAAGGTATTATTCTATTATTGCAAATGAAACTGGTTCAGGATACCCAGATGAATCATTATATCCTGAAAATAATGAAGGCCTTGAAGAATTTGATAAAGCTTTGCAAATTTTTTATAATACAACTGCTAATTTATGTTTAAACTACGAAGATGACTGTGATTGGATGTTTATTAATGATATACCCACAAATTAATCAAATTTTAATTATTAATAGTTATATATATTATTAATGTTAATCATGAACCAAAGACGAATGATATTCTTTGAATCAAAAGGCATTCGTATTTGTAAAAACGTTAAATTATGGTAATCAGAATTTCACTTAACATAAAATTCAGTCTTTAAAAGGAGTAAAGTCATGAAAAAAATTGCAATAATCACATTCATTATAACTATGATGGCATATACTTTTCTTTATTCACAAAAGCAGCCTAGTTTAAAACATACCAATATTAAAAAAAAAGGCAACATAATCTTTGGTCTCATTACAAAACAGGATAATACCTATTATATAACACAAAACTGGCGTTCTCGTTCCATGGTTACATATAAAATTGAGGGTGATATCAGTGGTTTAGAAAACTATATAAATAAACCTGTACTTGCTGCAGGAAAAGTAATAAAAGCGCAGGAACCTCCGCGCAACCGCTTTGAATTACAATCGATACAACGATGCTGGGAATCAGGAAAACCTGTTACAATAACAGGAACAGTTAAGAAAGGCAAAAAAAATATGTTCATTATTGAACATCCATTACCAAATGAACGTTTCATATATATTATAACCCTGGATAAAACTAAATCTGTGGAAAACTATACCGAAAAAGATATTACAATAAAAGGCATAATTAAGGAAGAGAAGAACTGGCAAAAGGTTCTTATAGAAATTGATGAGATAGCATCAGAAAAATAGTCAGTTCACATTTAATTACTGTTATTTTTTACAATTGTATCTATTGGCGACAAGCCATGGTCCGCATCATCTGTCAATATTTCAAAGGCGCATCTATTTTGCGTCTTCAGTGCTAATTCCTCATTGCCAAGTTTACATATTATTTCACATGAAGCAATCTTTGTATTAAGGCAATATTTTATTCCACCAGGTGGATTATAATATGGCAAACATACAAAATCCTTGTTAAGTGCAAATATTGAACCCCTGAGGCTAATGTCCTTTGATCTGGCATTGAAATCCCAGTAGAAATAGCCAAAATGGGCTCTGCAGAATGTTTCACCCAGTGAATTCAAAGCATACTCTTTGCCTTTGTACCGTAAAACAATTGGAGTCATAAACGGTGTCCATAGTGGTCCTAATTTTATTCGCGCAGTTGCTATTTCAAGAAATGCATCTGGCTCATTGTCAAATCCACAAACCTGTCCCCATGCATAATGGTCAGTATGCTTTAATCCCCAATTGTGGTTCTGGCTGCCAACCCAGTTACTAACTGTAATTATCGCCCCATTTACATTAATTATGCCATTGAATAAGGCGTTGGGCAATCCCACTAATGATTTGGCCTTTGGTAATTTTGTTGTATACAGCTTCACTGGGAACAAAAACACTGGTTCTTCATTGCCTGTAAATGTAAGGTCCCATTGTATGTTTTGACTATTATTATAGGTGATAGTTCCCTGCAAAGCTCCAGGTGTCAACACAGCATCACCAATAACAATATTTAAGTCATCTTTTGAAAAACTACAACAGGAAATGGGATATTCCGCTTTTAACGCTATATGTTTATCATTTTCCCCATCAAAAATGATTGCCCATAACTCTCCAATGGCATTTTCAGGCTTTTCTTTTGGCTGGCATATAGTATAACGAATCCAGAATGCCAGGGGCTTATGTGGATGATTTGCTCTGACAAAAAAACTTTCATAATGCCCACTCTTTCCTGGGATATAGCGTGTATAATTGGCTGAAGCAATAAGTTCTTCTTTATTCATATATCCCTCTTATAATTTTTGTTGTTTGAATAACCTATATACATACAGAACCCACAATCCTAAGGGAAAATCCGTTGTAAATATAATTAGATTAGCCAGTGTGTTCCAGCCATTATGATATATACACCCATATACAAAGAAAAGTAAACCAAAAACTGACGAAGTAAATTTCATGGTTATGAGTGGGATAGCCATTTCAATATAAAGCTCAGCATTTTTATACAATAAAAGCGAACATACTGTAACTCCTGACATCATGGATACACTTAAAATCAAAAAAAATTGACTGTGTTCCTGCGCTAACGGAAGTGCTGGAATCAGTTTTTGTGATAAAACATTAATAGTATTTATCAGTGTAGAATTAAAGAATATAAAAATAATTGTTGTAATAATAAATGCAATTGCATATAACAATCCTGTTATAGTGATTATTTGAATGATTCTATTTTTTTTCATTGTACCCCCCTTCTAAATACCTTTTAATACCATATAGATAATCTTTAATACTCTTTTGTGTAAGGTTGTTTTCAACAAATCCTGGTACCGGCACTGATACTTCAACAACTGGTGCATAATATACTATCGTATTGTTATCATCAAGTGGAATGCAATACTGATATCCTTCTATATTTTTTATCCCGGTGCTCGCAGGCTTGATATTTTTTTGTATGTTATATTGAACAATATCGTTTTCAGATATCAATTGCCATTTTTGGTAATAATTACGTTCATCATTGCTTACTAGCAATGTATAGTTAAACTTTAAAAAAGCAACATGTATCTGTCCTTCAATGATTGAGGTGTTGTGATTTATCTTTGCCAGTACTGTATAATAATCCAGCGTATCAACATACTGAGGCATACGTTCCCAATCAAGAATGCACTTCCATACTTCCTGAATTGGTTTTTGTATAAGTATTGCACCAGCTACGCGAGCAATTTCACCTTCCTGTGTTTTGGATTTTTGCTTTTTTATAACAATGTTACCTTCACGTAGTGATTGCACATCTGCCTGTTTTAGTAGAGAATTATCAACATCAGTGTAAGCATTGTGATACAAAACCAATAGACCAAAAACCAGTATCACAAGTACACATATAATTTTAATCCTATTCATACTGTAATTCCTTCATTTGCTTAATTGTTCTGCAATATGCCCGGCAATTCTGGTTGATAGTGCCATAATTGTTATCTGTGGATTTACTCCAAGTGATGTTGGTACAATGCTGCCATCGGCAACATACAGATTGTCAGTGTTGAAACATTTGCCATAGCTATTAACTACTCCACAGTCACTATCGCCACCCATACGACATGTACCCAATGGATGAAACGCAAAAACTTCAGGGATCTGGCTTCGCATTAAATATGTTTGTTTAAGCTTTTCTATGTCATCCTGGCAAGAAATAACAGGAAATGTTGAAATAGGTGTAAAAATTTTCTTTGCTCCAGCAGCCATAAAAATTTGTGCTAAATAAGCTATTCCATTTTTCAATGTTTGTATATCTTTTGTATTCATCATATACCAGGAAAACGACGTATGCATATTCCCAAAGATAATCCCTTCAGAGGTGTCATGTACCATGACACCAAATGCTGCAATATGCGAAAATTGCTTTGTCAGCTCAAAAAATTCTCTGCCAACTCCGGGCAGTGATGCTGCCAATATTGATGGATGCACAAAAATGCCTTCCAGCATTATCCCTTCATCTACATAATCATCAATATATGCACCCTGTGAAACACCAACCCAGCCGTTAACTTCTTCTTCCATGAGAGCAACAACACGTGAACATGGATGTATCTGAAGGTGTTTTGCAAGATGTTTGTTTTTAATGCCACTTTTTTTTAATAATAAGGGTGTAATCATTGTCCCACATGCACAGACAATAATCTTTGCTTTAATTGTGCAACTGGCTACACTTTCTCCTTTTTCATTATATACCTTGCATTCAACAGAATCTGCTTTCATTCCCTTGAAATGTATCTTTTCAGCCCTGCAATGCGTAAGTAAGGACGTATTGTATTGTAACGCTAAAGGAATATAACTTACCTCTGCACTCTGTTTTGCTCCTTCAACACATCCAAACTGGCATGTACCACATCCTTTGCAATTTTTAACATTATGTTTTAACGGTTTACAATGCAATCCCAATGCATCAGCACCGCGTTTTACAATCTTTGCACAGTTACCCAGTACATCCCATGGTAATTCTGTTACATTAATAATATTTTCAACCCTTTCAAAGTATGGTTCTAAGCTTTTGTAATCTATATCAACCTTGAAATTTTTTTTCCACTGCGTGATAATATGTTCTGGTGTACGAAAACATGTTGCAGAGTTAATTGCTGTAGTACCACCAACACATTTCCCTGTAGGGATTGAAATTGGTGGGATCCCAAATGATATAGTACTGCCAGCTTGCCGCCACATGGTTTTCATATTGTTTAAAGGTTTTCCGTCATAATCTTTTGTTGTTAAATATCCACCCTCTTCAACTACTACGACACTATATCCTATTGCAGCAAGTTCATAGGCTGCAACTGCACCACCAGCTCCACTGCCGATAATACATACATCAGCATCAAAAATATTTTTATAATTCTTTTTGTAATCTTTCAATGTATATATCATATCTTTTACCTATTTACAATGAACTAAATGCCTGTACCCAATACGCTCTGCATGTTTGTCATCGTCAAAGTATACCAGCGTACAGATAAGCTTTAGCAACATGATAATACTTCTACCTATAAAATGCTTTTCACAATTATTCAAAAGAACGACAACTTTATTCCCGGGAAGTGAATATATCATTTTTTGATTAGTTACAACAGAGAGCAGATTACAATATACCAAACTGAAAAACATAAACAATTTAACATAGAAAGGCGTCAGAGTTACATAGCTTTGAATCTGCTGATAAACATCATTTTCATTTATATCATCCTGTGCAATAATCCCTTTGAATACAGTTAAAAGGGTTTTTGCTTTGATTGTATGTGCAGCCATAATTTTAGATCTTCCACAATAATATAGACTTTAAGTACATATTATGATATGATGTAAAAAAGTCAAACTTTTTTTATTTACATTTTGTAAAATTTGCTATACGATTAATCTATTCTATATTGATTATTTAAGATAAGGAGGAATCTAGATGTCACTGGCAAAAAAATTTGAGCTTTTATTTCTCAAAGAATACTCTACTTCAAACTTTTCGATACAGCAAAAATCCCGTATTCTTTTCTGGTTCATTTTTATTGCAATATTCTTAACTGTATTATCAGCTGTTGCAAATAACATACTGTCACCACAAGCAGCAACCATTACCTATAATGTTGCACAAACAATTCTTGTATTTTCCTTTTTCGTATTTCTCTTTATGTTAAAAAAAGGTAAATATCAGGTTGCAGGATTTTTAGGTGTTTTTGTTCCAATGATTTTAGTATTTATACAGGCTTATACCATTCCCACTGCTGCGGGCAAATACATTTATTGCCTTTATTTATTAATTTTCATTGTCATGAGTTCACTTTTTGGCAATAATAAAACCATGTCAATTATTACTGCATGTGTAATAATACTATCGGGTGTGTATATTTATAATTCACATGGGATACTTCCACCTGATAAAATGCGCAGTTTGTTTGTCCATATGACAATAGCATCATTATTTATTTTTACACTGAGTTATCTTTCATACAGAGTTATGATAAATACTATTAAAAAAATTGATGAGCAGAACAAAGAACTTGTAATCCAGATGGAAAAAATTCAAGCAATAATTAATACAGGTCTTCAGGTATCCAAACAGCAGAAAGAAGTTTCAAATATTATGTTTGATAATTCTTCAGCTTTCCATAATGAAATTCACAAGCAGGCATCAAGTCTTGAAGAAATATCAGCTTCTATTGAAGAAATTTCTGCAAGTGGTGATTCCCTTTCAAACATGGGAATACTGCAGGAACAGCGCACGAGAGAACTGATCAATAATCTCAAAATAATGTATAATTTAATAATGGAAAGTAACAACAAAATGCAGTTGGCAATGGGAATTAAAAATAAACTGGTAGCAAAAATTTCAGAATCTGATAAAGAATTAGATAATTGTACGATTGCAATGAAACGTGCACTTGAAAGCAGCACTAAAGTATTTGAAGCTACCAACCTTATAAATGAAGTATCCGATCAGATCAACCTGCTGTCGCTGAATGCATCAATAGAGGCTGCACGAGCTGGAGAATATGGCAAAGGATTTGCAGTTGTTGCAGAAGAGATTGGTAAATTAGCGGAGAAAACCCAATCAAATACCAAAGATATTTATACACTCATAGAAGCAACCGGGAAAGAACTCCAGAGCACAAATAATTCTTTAACAAATGTTGCAAAAGTTTCTGCTGATATAAAAAATTATGTTGAAAACCTTGAAACTATTATCAATGAAGTAAGCAATTTATCAGATCAGGATCTTTCAATTAATAATACAGTCCAGAATAATGCGCAAATTGTATTAAATGGATCATCCGAATTAACAGTATCCATGGAAGAACTCAAAGGAGCACTGAATGAAATCGCTGAATCATTATCCATTATTAATAACACAACACAAAGTTTTGCAGATAAAACCGAAGAAATCATTTCTGTTTCTGAAAAATTAGTTAATCTTTCAAATCAGCTTGATCATACACTTTCACAATCATAAGGAAATGTCATGATAGTTATGCCAAATAACTTTTTTTATTGATTTTATGTGCTATTACTTGTTTATTGATATTCTTAAAATACTATCTTATTAAAAAGGGATTAACCATGCTACCACGAACACCTGTACTTGCTATGTTTTTTGCAATGATTATAGCAATATTAATTGTTCTGATTTTTGAAATACCCGGACGACCTTTCACCATTCGGCTTGCAATATGGCTCTATACTCTTTCACTGCTTCCGGGCATGGGCATTGCCATGCTTTTTGACCCTGCACCCCGTGAAGCCAAAGAACGCTTTTTAAAAATAAACTTTTATGAGGAGAAAAAGTCATAAAAGCACTACTCTTTGACATAGACGGGACACTGCTAAAGACTCATGGTGCTGGAAAACAGGCAATGGTTCAGGCTGCCATTGAAGTATATGGTACAGCCGGTGATATGGAATTAGTTAATTTCCAGGGGCGCACTGATCCTCTCATACTCATGCAATCGTTAATACCACATGGCATTAATGAAGATACTATCTTTGCTCATATAGAAGCATTTAAGCAGCGATATTTTGCATACTTAAAAAATACAATGCCACATTCTGAAGCAATTCTTTTGCCTGGAATTCGTGAGCTTTTGCAAGCATTGACTGAATATAACAATGTCATTGTAGGTCTTTTAACCGGTAACTTCTATCAGGGTGCTTTGATTAAGTTACAGCACTTTGATATCTTTAAGTATTTCAGCATGGGTGTATTTGCCGATGACACCCATATTCGCAATGAAATGCCTTTTATTGCGCTACAACGGTTGTACTCGCTTACGGGAAGAACATTTAAGCCAGAGAATCTGATTATCATTGGTGATACCATTTATGATATTGAATGCGGCAAAACATCTGATGCAATAACGGTTGCTGTTGCAACGGGTTGGACAGATGCACAAACACTGTTACAGCACAAACCTGATTACTTTTTTCAGGATCTATCGGATACCAGAGCATTTTTACATACAATAAAAGAACTTCATGATTGCATCGAATTAAAAGTAGAATAATGTATGTATAATTAAACCATACCATTTTTTTATCTTTCGGAGGTAACAATGCAATTAGGACATGTAGCTGTATCATTTATCATATCATCATACGCACCACAGATAACCGGTGGTGCCATGCAGGCATTTTCACTTGAAAGCATTCTGGTTGCGTTTGGTGCTCACTGGCTTCCCAATCTGGATGTCATCCCAATTAAATTAGGATGGGCAAAAGATTCTTTTCACTGTACATGGTCACATTCACTAATTTTTGCATTTGCAGTTGCTCTGATATTGTTACCATTTAACAGTGCATGGGCAGCACTTGCGTTAGTCAGCCTGATTATACACTATTTAGCTGACATGCCAAGCAGTGTTGGGTTACCACTGCTTATGCCATTTACCAATAAACGCTTTACCATTAACCTGTGGGCTGATACCGGTCATTCAGGCTGGGACGCCCTTATTGGCACCTATGTACAGGCATGGACATGGATACTTGAAGGCGGTGCATTTGTTTTCCTTTTTGTGCGCATGTACCAGTTGGGTGTATGGCCTTTTATTTCTTAGAGCGATAGTTACTGCACAATAATTCATTATGAAAACAATTAAATCTTCATACGAATATGTAATCATTGGCAGCGGCTTTGGTGGCTCATTTCCTGCATACGAGTTAGCAAAAGCAGGAAAAGAAGTATGCATTGTAGAACGAGGGGTGTGGGTAACGCGTGATGATACCTGCTGGGACGAATATGCATTGCATCTTCAAAAAAAACCACTGTATCAGGGATATACGCCATATTTAGTTGACCAGCAGGGAAAAATTGAAGCTGACTGGCCGTACGATACGGTTGGAGGCATGTCAACGTTTTACGGTGCTGCAGCGTTCAGGCTCAGAGTTCAGGATTTTGAAGGGCCTCCACAACCCGATACCGATAAACGCAAAAGTGAACTGGCATGGCCATTTGGCTATTCCACACTTTCACCTTTTTATGACAAAGCCGAAGAACTGCAGTGCGTTGCTGGCATACGTGGACAGG